>CALKVG010000528.1 GCA_937998045.1 uncultured Myxococcales bacterium | reverse complement strand
CTACACGCGTAAGATCGTCGGCAGCGTCAGATGTGTATAAGAGACAGCCACAGCAGGGAAACAGCTCGCTTTTGCCTCATCGATCGCTCCTCACTCGAGCGGGCACGCGCCAGCGTTGCGGCGGGCTCCGGCTTCGTAGTGGCCGTCCTAACGGGGCGAAGGTGTCGCGCGGATTTCCGGCGGATGAAAGTCGGCACTCCTTCGTGCGAATTCGGACTCACCCGTTGACGCGGCGTGCGATTCATAGGCGCGACACCCGCGCGAAACACCGCCCGCGCTACACAACGCGCATGGCGTACCTCGCGGCCGACCCGTACCCGTGGCCGTTCGACGGGGACCTGCGCCGTGAGAACACGGCTCTCACCGTCATCGACATGCAAACCGACTTCTGCGGGAAAGGCGGTTACATCGATCTCCTCGGATACGACATTTCGCTAACGCGCGAGTGCGTTCAACCGATTCAGCGCGTCGTCGCCGCCTTCCGTGCACGACGATTCCCGGTCTTCCACACGCGCGAGGGGCACCGCCCGGACCTCAGCGATCTGCCCCAGAACAAGCAGTGGCGGTCGCGGCGCACGAAGTCGGGCGTGGGCATCGGCGACATCGGCCCGTGCGGGCGCGTCCTCGTCCGCGGCGAGCCGGGCTGGGAGATCATTCCCGAGCTGGCTCCCCTGCCGGGCGAGCCCGTGATCGACAAGCCCGGGAAGGGCAGCTTCTGCGCGACCGACTTCGAGCTGCAGCTCCGCCTCCTCGGGATTCGTAACCTCGTCCTCGTCGGCATCACGACGGACGTATGCGTGCACACCACGATGCGCGAGGCGAACGATCGCGGCTTCGAGTGCGTGATCCTGCGTGACTGCTGCGCGGCCACCGACCGGGGCAACCACGAGGCCGCGCTGAAGATGGTCACCATGCAACAAGGAGTGTTCGGCGCGGTCAGCGACTCGCGCGCGCTGCTGGAGGCAATCGCCTGAGGCCGCGGATGCCACGGCGGGAGCTGCCGGGAGAGGAGGGGTCGATGTCTCGCGTGATCGTCGAAGCAGAACCGGAGGCGATAGGGATCGACGTCGAGAGCACCGCGCTCGTCGTCATCGACATGCAGCGCGACTTCCTCCAGAAGGGCGGCTTCGGGGAGGCGCTGGGCAACGATGTGTCGCGCCTGTCCGCGGCGATCGCGCCGTGCAGCGCCGTCCTCGAGATGGCCCGCGCGCGGCGCATGCTCGTCGTTCACACTCGGGAGGGCCATCGCCCCGATCTGTCCGACGCCCCGCGGGCCAAAGTGGAGCGTGGTTCGCCGTCGATGCGCATCGGCGCCCGCGGACCCATGGGCCGGATCCTCGTGCGCGGCGAGCCAGGGCACGACATCGTCCAGGAGCTCTACCCGCGCGAGGGGGAGCCGGTCGTCGACAAGCCCGGCAAGGGCGCGTTCTACGCGACCGATCTCCATCTTCTGCTGCAGAACGCGCGCATCGAGAGCCTGATCGTCTGCGGCGTGACTACCGAGGTGTGCGTGCACACCACCGTGCGGGAGGCCAACGACCGCGGATACCGCTGCATCGTGCCGGCAGACTGCGTCGCGTCGTACTTTCCCGAGTTTCACGACGTCGCGCTCCGGATGATCAAGGCGCAAGGGGCCATCTTCGGCTGGGTCTCGGATTCGAAAAGGGTGCTGTCGGCCCTCCGCTGAGGGCCACCGACGAAAGAAGAAAGGCGAAGCAAATGAGCAAAACGGCAGAAGTTCCCACGCTCGCAAGCGAGAGTCGGCCCGCCGTCTGGACCCCCGGCGACTTCAACGCCTTCTTCGGATTCGGGACGAACATCCTGGTCAATCTGCTCGTCTTGACGGGTCTCTTGCGCTTCGTGCTCAAGATGCCCGACGACCTCGTCTTCCACCGCATCTTGCCCGCCACCGGCCTGATGATGTGCCTGAGCACCGCCTACTACGCGTGGCTGGCGTACGGCCTCGCCAAGAAGACTGGACGCAAGGACGTCTGCGCCCTTCCGTCCGGCATCAGCGTCCCCCACATGTTCGTCGTCACGTTCGTCATCATGCTGCCGATCGCGACGAAGACCGGAGACCCCGTGCGCGGGTGGGAGGCCGGGCTCACCTGGGTGTTCATCCAGAGCTTCCTCCTGATGATCGGCGGCTTCATAGCGCCCTTCATCCGCAGGGTGACGCCCCGCGCGGCGCTCCTCGGCACGCTGGCGGGTGTCTCGATCGCGTTCATCTCGATGCGCCCGGCGCTCGAGATGTTCCTCACGCCGGCCGTCGCCATTCCCTGCTTCGCCATCATCCTGGCCAGCTGGTTCGGCGGCGTCCGATACTTCCGGGGTACCCCGGCGGGCCTCGTCGCGATCGCCGTGGGCACCCTCATCGCCTGGGGATCGAGCGCGGCAGGCCTGGGCTTCGGGGGCATGAGCGCGGCGAAGCTCGCCGACGCTCTCTCGGCTTTCCACCCGGCGGTGCCGATCCCCGCGATCGGTCACGTCTTCGGCGGATTCGAGTACCTCGGCGTCATCCTCGTCACGGCGATCCCCTTCGGGATCTACGATCTGGTCGAGGCCATGGATAACGTCGAGAGCGCGGCCGTGGCCGGGGACAACTATCCGACGACGCGCGTCCTCTGCGCCGACGGCGTCGTCAGCCTCATCGGCAGCCTCATGGGCAATCCGTTCATCAACGCGGTCTACATCGGCCACCCGGGATGGAAGTCGATGGGCGGACGGATCGGCTACTCGGCGGCGACGGGGCTCATGGTCATCGTCCTCTCGTGGCTGGGGATCATCTCGGTCATGGTGGCGCTCGTCCCCGTCGTCGCCATCTCGCCCATCCTGCTCTACATCGGCATGCTCATCGGCGCGCAGGCCTTCCAGGAAACCCCCAAGCGCCACGCGCCCGCGATCATCCTGGCCCTCACACCGCACCTCGCCGCCTGGGGCAAGCTCCAGATCGACAACGCGCTCGGCGCCGCAGGCACCAGCGCGGACGCCGTCGGCATCGACAAGCTCGCGCAGACCGGGGTCCTCTACCACGGCCTCTCCGTCCTGGGCGGAGGCTCGATTCTCGGGGGGCTCGTCCTCGGAGCGATCGGCGTCTTCGTGATCGAGCGCCTGTTCTGGAAGGCGGCAGCGTTCGCCGGCGTCGGCGCCGTCCTGACGTTCTTCGGCTTCATGCATGGCGAGGCCATCGGCCTCGGCCAGACTCCCATCGTCGCGGTGAGCTACCTCGCAATGGCCACCGTCTTTGTCGGATGCGCGCGGTTCGCAGTCCCCTCGTCGGCCACTTCCCCGAACCCGGTCGTCTTCGAACACGAAGCCGCCCCCGGCGAATAGGGCAAGGCGGCCACGCCCGCCGCTTAAACGGCGAGGTGCCTGCGGACCAGGTCGTCGCTGAGCTCCTCCATCGGGCCGGAGGCGACGACGGTGCCCCGGTCCATGAGGGAGAAGCGCTCGGCGACGCGTCTCGCAAAGGGCAGCTTTTGCTCCACGAGAAGGACGGCGACGTTCTCCTCGCGGTAGATGCGCTGGATGATGTCGCCGAGCTCGTGGACGACGCTCGGCTGGATGCCCTCGGTGGGCTCGTCGAGGAGGATGCACTTGGGCTGGATCGCGAGTGCACGTCCGATGGCGAGCTGCTGCTGCTGGCCCCCGGAGAGGTTGCCGCCGCGGCGCCGGAGCATCGACTTCAGCGCCGGAAAGAGGCGAAAGACGAGCTCGGGGATCTCCCGGCGCTTGCGCTGGACCGCCAAGACGCCGAGAAGGAGGTTCTCCTGGACCGTCAGCTCGGGAAAGATCTCGCGCCCCTGGGGCACATAGCCGATGCCCGCGTGGGCGCGCGCGCTGGCGTCCGCGCCGGCCAGGTCGCGGTCGTCGAAGCGCACGCTTCCCGATCGCAGCGCCGTGAGCCCCATGATCGCCTTGAGGAGCGTCGTCTTCCCGACGCCGTTGCGTCCCATGACGCACGTGCAAGAGCCGTCTGGCACGGCGAGCGAGACGCCCCGCAGCGTGTGGCTGCCGCCGTAGTACTGGTGGACCTCTCGCGTCTGGAGCACGACTCAGGCCCCCAGGTACACTTCGACGACGCGCGGGTCGCGCTGGACGTCTTGCATGGGTCCCTCCGCCAGGACGCGCCCCTCGTGCAGAACGGTCACGGTGCGGGCGATGCTCCGTACGAAGTCCATGTCGTGCTCGACGACGACGACGGTGTGCTCGCCGGCGAGCGAACCGAGGATCGTCGCCGTGCGCTCGATCTCGTCCTGCGTCATCCCGGCGACGGGCTCGTCGACCAGCAGGAGCTTCGGTTGCTGGACCAGCAGCATGCCGATCTCCAGCCACTGCTTCTGCCCGTGCGACAAGAGCCCGGCGACGCGCGACGCGTGTTCGGTGAGGCCGGTGAGGTCGAGGGCGCGGTCAATCGCCCGCATCTGCTCTCCCGAGAGCCGGCTGAGGAGGGCGCGCGCGACGCCCCGCGTCCCGTGGCTGGTGAGCTCCAGGTTCTCGAGCACCGTGTGATTCGGGAACACGGTCGGACGCTGGAACTTGCGCCCGATCCCGAGGGCCACGATCTTGTGCTCCGGCAATCGCGTGATGTCGCGGTCGGCGAAGCGAACGCGGCCCGAATCGGGGCGAGTCTTGCCGGTGATGACGTCCATGAGCGTCGTCTTGCCGGCGCCGTTGGGCCCGACGATGCAGCGCAGCTCACCGGCTTCGATCCCGAGGGTGAGCTCGTCGAGCGCTCGGAATCCGTCGAAGCTCACCGTCACGGCTTCGATCGCGAGGAGCGCCGTCACGGCTGCTGCTCCTCGCTGAGCGCCACCGGCGCGGCGGGAGGGGGGCCCATCTTCCTGGGGATCGTCTTCCCCGGGGTTGCCTCCTTTGGGGCCGTCGTCTTCGGAGACGCACCCCGCATCCGCGTCGCAAGAGCTCCGACCGCTCGCCGCAAACCGGAGAACGCCTGAAGGAGGCCCCCGGGCAGCGCCAGCGTGACGAAGACGAACAGAGAGCCGAGCACGTATAGCCACGCTGTGGGGAAAGCGACCGTGAGCCAGCTCTTCGCGCCGTTGATGAGGAGCGCGCCGAGGACGGCGCCCGCGAGCGTTCCGCGACCGCCGACGGCGACCCAGATGGGGATCTCCACGGAGTTCGACGGCTGCATCTCGCTGGGGTTCACGATCCCGATCTGCGGCACGTAGAGCGCGCCGGCCAGACCGCACAGGACCGCCGAGAGCGTCCAGGCGAATAGCTTGTACCGAACGGGGTCGTACCCGCAGAAGCGCACCTTCTCCTCGGCGTCGCGAATGGCCATGAGGATGCGACCCGCCCGCGAAGCGACCACCAGGCGGCACACGGCGTAGGAGGCCGCCAGGCCCGCGCCGCTGGCGGCGCAGAGGACCGCGCGCGTCTCCGGATCGCGCAGCGAGTAGCCGAGGATGCGCTTGAAGTCGGTCAGGCCGTTGTTGCCGCCGAAGCCGGTCGCGTTGCGGAAGAAGAGGAGCATCGCGGCGTACGTCAGCGCCTGCGTGATGACGGCCAAATAGACGCCGGTGATGCGCGACCGGAAGGCGAAGAACCCGAACACGTACGCGACGACACCCGGCACGACGAGCGACATGAGCAGCGCGAAACCGAAGCGATCGAAGCCGCGCCAGTACCAGGGCAGCTCCTTCCAGTCGAGGAAGACCATGAAGTCGGGGAGCTCGCTCCGGTACATGCCCTCGGTGCCGATCGAGCGCATCAGGTACATGCCCATGGCGTAGCCGCCAAGGGCGAAGAACAGGCCATGGCAGAGGCTCAGGATCCCGACGTACCCCCAGACCAGGTCGAGCGCGACGGCGACGATCGCATAGCAGGCGAACTTGCCGATGAGCGTGACGAGGAAGTCGGGGACGTGGAGCGCGCTCGTCTCGCTCGTCATCGTGTTCAGCAAGGGGACCGCGACACCGGCGATGGCGCAGAGGAGGGCCACGAGCCCCGTCTCCCAGCGAGGAAGCCGCGACACGAAGCGAGCGCTGAGCCCGCGACCGGTCATGCCGACTCCACTCCGCGCGTGTGCACCGCGAAGAGCCCCTGCGGACGCTTCTGGATGATCACGATCACCGCGAGAAGAACGGCGATCTTTCCGAGGACCGCGCCCGCGACGGGCTCGAGGACCTTGTTCAAGATCCCGAGCGTCAGCGCGGCGACGACGCAGCCCGTGAGCTTGCCGACGCCGCCGAGGACGACGACCAGAAAGGAATCGACGATGACCCCCTGCCCGAGCTCCGGCCCGACGTTGCCGAGCTGCGAGAGCGCGACGCCGCCCAGTCCGCCGACGCCGCACCCCAGGGCGAAGGTCCACGTATCCACGCGGCGCGTCGACACCCCCATGCTGGCCGCCATCGGACGGTTCTGCGTGACCGCGCGTACGAGGAGCCCGAGCGACGTGCCCCGCAGGATGTACGCGACGAAAGTCACGACGACGACCGTGAAGACGAGGACGGCGATCCGGCTGTACGGGAAGACGACGTCCTCGAAGATCTGGACCCCGCCGGAGAGCCAGGGGGGATTCTCGACCTCGACGTTCTGCGCGCCGAAGACCGTCCGCACGATCTGGATGAGAAGGAGACTGAGGCCGTACGTCGCGAGCAGCGTCTCGAGCGGCCGCCCGTAGAGAAACCGGATGACCGTGACCTCGAGGAGCGCGCCGACGGCCATGCACGTGATCAGCGCCACCGGAACGGCAGCCACCAGGTACAGCGAGACGAAGCCGGGCAGGTGGGCGCGGAAGAAGAGCTGGGTCACGTAGGTCGCGTACGCGCCGAGCATCAGCATCTCGCCGTGCGCCATGTTGATGACGCGCATCAGGCCAAAGGTGATGGCGAGACCCAGTGCGGAGAGGAGCAGGACGCTCCCCGTGCTCATTCCGTAAAGGACGTCCGCAGCGAGGCGTACGAGCATCGGAGGTACTGCTCTATGGCCTCAGCGGTGCGCCAGGGCGACGTTGACCGCGTACTTGGGCTCGGTGCAGTTTCCGCACACCCAGGGGAACGTCCAGTCGGCGACCTTCTTCGCGCTGTCCGGGATGAACGGACTCCACGCCTGCGCGCGGATCGGTCCGTCGGTCTTCCAGACGGTCTTGAACTGGCCGTCGGCCTGCACCTCTCCGATGAACACCGGCTTGTGCAGGTGGTGGTTCTTGGCGTCGAGTGTGATGTCGAAGCCGGACGGCGCGTGGAACGTCTGGTAGCCGAGCGCCTGGCGGACGGCGTCGACGTTCGTCGTCCCCGCCTGCTGGACCGCCTGCGCCCACATGTGCAGGCCGATGTACGTGGCCTCCATCGGATCGTTGGTGACGCGCTTGTCCCCGCCCGGGAGGTTCTTCGCCTTGACGTAGCCCTTCCACTCCTCGATGAACGCCTTGTTCTCGGGCGTGTCGATCGACTCGAAGTAGTTCCACGCGGCGAGGTGCCCGACGAGCGGCGTCGTGTCGATGCCACGGAGCTCCTCCTCGCCTACCGAGAACGCGACGACGGGGACGTCCTTCGCCTTGAGCCCCTGGTTGCCGAGCTCCTTGTAGAAGGGAACGTTGGAGTCGCCGTTGATCGTCGAGATCACCGCGGTCTTCTTGCCCTTGGAGAACGTCTTGATGTCGCTGACGATCGTCTGGTAGTCGGCGTGACCGAACGGCGTGTACTCCTCTTTGATGTCGTCGTCGGTGATGCCCTTCGAGTGCAGGAAGTACCGCAGGATCTTGTTCGTCGTCCGCGGATAGACGTAGTCCGTCCCGAGGAGGACGAAGCGCTTCGCGCCGCCCCCCTTGTCGCTCATCAGGTACTCGACCGCCGGGATCGCCTGCTGGTTCGGCGCAGCGCCCGTGTAAAAGACGTTATACGAGGACTCCTCCCCCTCGTATTGCACGGGGTAGAAAAGCAGCCCGTTCAGCTCCTCGAACACGGGGAGCACCGACTTGCGAGACACCGAGGTCCAGCAGCCGAAGACGGCGGCGACGGCGTCCTTCTGAAGGAGCTCGCGCGCCTTCTCGGCGAAGAGGGGCCAGTTCGACGCGGGGTCGACGACGACGGGCTCGATCTTCTTGCCGAGCACACCGCCCTTCCCGTTCAGCTCGTCGATCGTCATGAGCGCGACGTCCTTCAGAGACGTCTCGCTGATGGCCATTGTCCCGGAGAGGGAGTGGAGAATGCCGACCTTGATCGTGTCGCCTGCGGCGGCGGTGGCGGTCGCCTTGGTTGGCTCCGCCTTCGCCGACTCTCCGGGCTTGGCGGCCTCGGGCTTCGCCTCGTCCTTGCTGCACCCGAGCAGCATGACTTGAGAGCAGGCCGCAACGACCATGAGCCACCTTCGCATGACGATCCTCCCTGGATTCTGCCCGGGCTTCGAGCGTGACAGGAACGTGTCACACATCATGTTTCGGTGGCTTGTCCGACGGATGAATTTTGGTCACCCAGCCGCGGCTTTCTCCTTTGCGCACACGATAAAGCCAGCGATCTCGACAATGCCCACGCCGTTCCGCGCCTGGGCGAAGACAACGGGGCCATCGCCTCTCATCGCCGTCGCGTCCCGGGCCATGACGTCGAGGCTGGCGCCGACATGCGGTGCCAGGTCGGTCTTGTTGATGACGAGCAGATCGGATTGCGTGATGCCCGGGCCGCCTTTGCGCGGGACCTTGTCTCCTCCGGCGACGTCGATGACGTAAAGCGTCAAGTCGACGAGTTCGCGGCTGAATTGCGCGGCCAGGTTGTCGCCGCCGCTCTCGACCAGGAGCAGCTCCGGACGGACGTCCAACATGAGCTGATCGAGGGCATCGAGGTTGTGGCTGATGTCCTCGCGAATGGCGGCGTGGGGGCAGCCGCCGGTCTCCACCGCGCGAATGCGATCGTGCGGCAAGGCCTCGTGGCGATGCAGGAACTCGGCGTCCTCTCGCGTGAAGATGTCGTTCGTGACGACGCCAAGGCTCATCCGATCGCGCAGCATGCGGCAGAGCGCGAGGACGAGCGCGGTCTTGCCGCTGCCGACCGGGCCGCCGATGCCGACCGTGAACGCGCGCTGATGGTAGTCGCGCCGCCGCGCCGGCTCGCGCTCGCGGAAGAGACCCGGCGTGTCCGCGTGCTCGTGGGGGTGGGGATGGGGATGCCCGTCGTGGTCCTCGTGTCCCATGGATCCTCCTGGTTTCGACCGCTCCGGCGGCGCCGGAGACGTGCCGTCTTCCTAGCTCTGAAAGAGCCGCGAGTAGAGTCGGTCGTGCTTGGCGCCGAAGACGTCGTGGAGCGGGGCGACGCTCGCCGCGTCGTCCGGCTCGATCGCGCTGCACCGGGCGAGGACGGCGTCGAGGGTCGCGCGGTGCCGGACCTGGAGGCGCTGCGCCTCGAGCGGGCCGACGATCCCGAGGCGAACCGCCGCGGACGTCAGCCCGCGGAGCGCGAGCTGAAGGTGCAGCGCCAGCGTCTCGTCTCGCCCAACTCCGAGGGCGCGCAGGACCGCGCCGAAGACGGGCGCGAGATGCGCCGTGCACTCGCGGCGCCGCACCCGTTCGGCGAGCGCCCCGATCTCCGCCTCGGCGAAGACCTCCGCGCAGGTCGCCAGAAACGCCCGCGCCTGCGTCCGGCTCGCGCGGTTCGCGACGTGGTTGGTCAGCGTCGCATCGATCCAGCCGCACAGCTCCCCCACGCCGGCCGGACGATCGTGCGCGGCGCCGACGAACGGCATCGACGCGTGCCCCACGTTCCACAGATGCGCCACGAGAAAACGTTCGAGCGCGTCCGCCGTAGCGACGTGGCCCAGGTTCGCCGCGGCCTCGAGGCCCGCCGAATGCGCGAAGCCGCCGGCGGGAAAGCCCGAGTCCGCGATCTGCAGAATGCGCCAGAGCGACGACCCCGGAGCCATGCCGTTCAGAACAGGTGATAGAGCTGGGCCAGCGGCAGGCGCGACGCCGGCTCGCAACGCAAGAGGACGCCGTCCGCGCGCACCTCGTACGTCTCGGGATCCACCGTGATCTGCGGCAACGCCGCGTTGTGCACCATGTCGTGCTTGCCGATCGACCGGCAGCTGCGCACGCCGACCACGCGCTTCGCGAGGCCGAGCGACGCGAGATCCCCGGACGCCGCCGCGCGCTGCGACACGAACGCGACGCTCGTCGGGCCGACCGCGCCGCCGAACGCCCCGAACATCGGGCGCATGAGGAGCGGCTGCGGCGTGGGGATCGACGCGTTGGCGTCGCCCATCTGCGCCCACGCGATGAACCCTCCCTTGAGCACGAGCTCCGGCCGCACGCCGAAGAACGCCGGGCGCCACAGCACGAGGTCGGCCCACTTGCCCACCTCCACGCTTCCGATCTCGCCGGCCATCCCGTGCGCGATGGCCGGGTTGATCGTGTACTTGGCGACGTAGCGCTTGATGCGAAGGTTGTCGCTGCCCGGGCGCTCCCCCGGCAGGGAGCCCCGCTGCTCTCTCATCTTGTGCGCCGTCTGCCATGTGCGCGCGATGACCTCTCCGACGCGACCCATCGCCTGGCTGTCGCTCGAGACGATGCTGATCGCCCCGAGGTCGTGGAGAATGTCCTCGGCGGCGATCGTCTCGCCGCGGATGCGGCTCTCGGCGAAGGCGACGTCCTCGGGAATGGTCTTGTCCAGGTGATGGCAGACCATCAGCATGTCGAGGTGCTCGTCGAGCGTGTTGACGGTGAACGGGCGCGTCGGGTTCGTCGAGCTCGGAATGACGTTTGGCTCGCCGCAGACGCGGATGATGTCGGGCGCGTGGCCGCCGCCCGCTCCTTCGGAGTGGTACGTGTGAATCGTGCGCCCCTTGAACGCGGCGATCGAGTCGTCCACGTAGCCGGACTCGTTGAGGGTGTCTGTGTGGATCGTGACCTGCACGTCCTCGGCGTCGGCCACGCCGAGGCAGCAGTCGATCGTCGCGGGTGTCGTGCCCCAGTCCTCGTGGAGCTTCAGTCCGACCGCGCCGGCTTCGATCTGCTCCACCAGACCCTCGGGGGACGACGTATTCCCCTTCCCCGTCAGCCCGATGTTGATGGGGAGCGCGTCGGTCGCCTGCAGCATCTGCCGGATGTGCCGGCTGCCGGGCGTGCACGTCGTCGCGTTCGTGCCCGTCGCTGGGCCGGTCCCTCCGCCGACGAACGTCGTCACCCCGGAGGCGAGCGCCTCGAAGGCCTGCTGCGGACAGATGAAGTGAACGTGCGCGTCGATCCCGCCCGCCGTGACGATGAGCCCCTCGGCGGAGATCGCCTCGGTCGTCACGCCGATCACCATCCCCGGCGTCACCCCCGCCATCACGTCGGGGTTGCCCGCCTTCCCGATGCCGGCGATGCGGCCGCCCTTGATCCCGACGTCCGCCTTGTAGATGCCCGTCGCGTCGATCACGAGCGCGTTCGTGATGACGCAGTCGAGCGCCTCGCGGTCGGAGGCGCCCGCGCGCTGCCCCTGTCGGTCCCGCAGGACCTTGCCGCCGCCGAACTTGCATTCGTCGCCGTACACGGCGAAGTCCCGTTCGACCTCCGCGACGAGGCCCGTGTCCGCGAGCCGAACGCGGTCGCCCGTCGTCGGCCCGAACATGTCGGCGTAATGCCGGCGGTCCATGCGGTGGCTCATCGGACCTCTCCCGCCACGCGCGCGCTGCGCGCCGTCGCGACCAGGCGAACGGTCTTCTGATCGCCCGGCTCGAACCGAACCGCGGTGCCGGCGGGGATGTCGAGGCGCCGCCCGGCCGCCCTCTCGCGGTCGAAGACGAGGGCGCGGTTCGTCTCGGCGAACGGATAGTGGCTGCCGACCTGGATGGGCCGATCGCCCACGCTCTTCACGACGATCTCGACGACGTCGCGTTTCTCGTTGAGCTCGATCGTGCCCGATGCGATCTGGGTCGCGCCCGGCGCGGCCTCGTCCGACGCGGCGTGCGGACCGAAGGCGTCCTCGCGAGGAACGGGGAGAAAGCTGCCGTACAGGGCGAGGGAGAGATCGACGCGCTCGAGCGCGATCGGCCTGTGCACCGTGACGAGCTTCGTCCCGTCGGGGAAGGTCCCCTCGACTTGCACTTCGCTGACCATCTCGGGGACGCCCGGCATCACGTGCACGCGCCCGAGGATGCGGCGGCCAACGTCCATCAGCGCGGCGACCGACTGTCCGTCGCGGATCAGCTCGAGGAGCTGCGCGGCGATGAGGGCGACGGCCTCCGGGTAATTGAGTCGGATCCCGCGGGCCAGGCGCTTCTGGGCGAGGGCGCCCGCCCCATGGAGGAGGAGCTTGTCGATGTCACGCGGCGTCAGGTGCATGGCGGGCCGAGGATACGGCGCGCGCCGCGGATGGCGTTACCACTTTCGCGCGAGCGGATCGTCGCCGAGGACCTCGGCGAGCGCGGCGCAACTCGCGCGCAAGGCGCGGGACGCCTGCTCGAAACACTCGCCGGCGACGCGGACGACCGTCGAATCGGGACCCGGAGCGCTCACGGCGACGACGGTGCCGGGCGGGTCGACCGCTCCCGCGGCGGCGCGGATTGCATCGGCGACGCGAGAGAAGCGCGGACCGATCGCGAAGAGCGTGAGGACGACGTCGTAGCGACCCATCCGGTCGACGAGGGGACCCTGGGCCGGGTCGAGCGAGGTCGCATCGACCAGCGCGCGAGCGCCGTCGCGGAGCACGGTGGTCTTCGTTCGCAGCCCCGCGAACTGCCAGCGCTCACCGCGCGCGGAGCGCCCGCAGGCGTAGCCGTCGAGGACGAGGACCGAACCTCCGCCCTCCAGCGCGACCGACACCTCTTGCGAATACCGCGCGCCGGCGAAGCACACGACCGGATCCGGGAAGATCGCGAGCGCGGCCCCGTCCGCGACGCGCGCGCGAAGCCTCTGCGAGCAGCCGCGCGGCGAGCGGTACACCTTCGTCGAGGCCTGCGTGCCGAGGAGGCAGGTGGTTTCCTCGGCGAGGTCGACGTCGATCTCGATGCGGTCGCCGTCGACGAGACCTCCGCCGAAGCTCGCCAGATACAGCCAGGCGCCGATCCCGTGGTTGCGCGGCGTGAGGAGGCGCAGCGGACTGCTCGCGGCGGCGCGAGCGAGCACCGTCCGCCCGGCGGATCGACGCAGCGCGATCGACGCGTGACCTGGGAGCACGGGAGCGAGGGGCTCGATCATCGATTCGGCGCAAGCATGCCCTTCGTGATAAAGCATGCCGCCTTGGTGAGCGCACTGGATCGACGGTTGCCTTTCGATATCGCTTCTCTGCGGCGCGCCTACGAAGCCGGCGAGACGACGCCCTCCGAGGTGATCGAGCAATTCCTGGCCCGGATCGACGAGGACTCGACCGAGGGCATCTGGATTTTCCGCCGCGACGCGGACGAGCTTCGGGCCGAGGCGCGATCGCTCGACCGCCGGATCGGCGCGCGGCGCGGCGCCCTTTATGGGATCCCCTTCGGCATCAAGGACAGCATCGACGTCGCCGGGGCCCCCACGACGGCCGCGTGCCCGGAGTACGCCTACGCGCCCGCGAAATCGGCGCACGTCGTCGAGCGCCTCCGGGCGCAAGGCGCCATCTGGGTCGGCAAGACGAACCTCGATCAGTTCGCGACGGGGCTCGTCGGCGTGCGGTCGCCGTACGGGATCCCACCCAACCCGTTCGACGCACGCTACATCACCGGCGGGTCGAGCTCCGGCTCCGCCGCGGCCGTCGCGCGGGGGCACGTGCCCTTCGCGCTGGCGACCGACACCGCCGGCTCGGGACGTATCCCGGCCACATTCAACAACCTCGTCGGCCTCAAGCCCAGCCGGGGCCTTCTCTCGACGAGCGGCCTCGTTCCCGCCTGCAAGTCGATCGATTGCATCACGATCCTGGCGCTCACCTGCGGGGACGCACTGGACGTCGCGCGCGTCGTGACCGGGTTCGACGCGGACAATCCGTACTCGTCGCCGCAGGCGGATCGCTTCGTCTGGGCGCTGGGAGCCGTCGGCCGCAATCTGGCGCTGGGGATCCCCCGCGACGTCGATCTCGCGGGCGTCGACGACGCCGAGCGCGCCGAGTTCGAGGCCGCCTGCGCCGACTTCCGAAGCCAGGGATGGAACCTCGTCCCGATCGACATGACTCCCTTCTTCGAGGCGGGCTCGCTGCTCTACGAAGGGCCGTGGATCGCGGAGCGGCTGGCGTATTTCCGGGACTTCCTCCGGGATCACGCCGACGCCGTCTTGCCCGTAACACGAAGCATTCTCGCGGGCGCAGCGGAGATCCGCGCTACCGAGGCGTTCGTCGCGCAGCATCGTCTCGCGTCACTCGTCCGCCATGTCGAGCCGCTGTGGACACGGATCACCGCGCTCGCCGTTCCTGGCGCGCCCGCTTTCCCCCGTATCGAACAGGTGGCCGCCGATCCCATCCGGATCAACGCTCGACTGGGCCGGTTCACGACCTTCGGCAACCTGCTCAACCTCGCCGCCGTGTCCGTCCCGACCGGCTTCCGCCCCGACCGGCTCCCGGCAGGCGTCACGTTCCTCGGTCCGTGGGGGCGGGACTCGATGCTTCTCTCGCTCGGGGCGCACGTCCACGCGCGGAGGGGCGGCACGCTCGGCGCCGTGGGGCACCCGCTGCCCGCGCGCGGCGACTCCCCTCCTGCGACGCCGCAAGACTCTCTCGCCGTCGCCGTCGTCGGTGCTCACCTGACCGGCCAACCGCTCAACCATCAGCTCGTCGATCGCGGCGGCGTCCTTTTGCGAACGACGCGAACCGCGCCGGACTATCGGCTCTACGCCTTGCCCGACACCGATCCGCCGAAGCCCGGCCTCGTCCGCGTCGTGGACGGCGCCGGCGCCGCGATCGAAGTCGAGACGTGGGCGCTGCCGCTCGACACGGTAGGGTCGTTCCTCGCGGGAGTGCGCGCGCCGCTCTCCCTCGGCACCATCGTTCTTGCGGACGGCACGAGCGTCCACGGCTTTCTTTGCGAATCGTGGGCCGTCGCCGGCGCGCACGACCTCTCCGCGCTCGGGGGCTGGCGCGCGTACCTAGGCAGCCTGTAAGCGCTCGCCCTCGGGCCCACAAGTCTCCTTCGGTAGGCCAACGCGCACCGCAGTGGTGCATTCCATACTCTGGTCCCCCTAAGCCGGGGCGCGCTCCGTCCGTATTACCGGAGAGCATGGGAAGCGCCGCCATTGGGGCCACTGCGGTTCCGAGGCGACTTGCTACCTACGAGATCCTCGACGAGCTGGGGGCGCGACCGCAGCCGACCCTGATCGCCCGACATACCCCCGCGGGGGGAAAGCCGTCGCTCATCGTCCTCGAGCGATTCGCCGGCGTGATGCGGGGCGGCCGCGCGGACGGCACCGCCTTCCTGCGCCGCGCGAAGCAGATCGCGACGCTCGCGCATCCGAACCTCGCCAAGGTTCGTGGCGTCAGCGTGGAAGGCGACGACGTCCTCGTCGCGAGCGCCTACTTCGACGGGGAGAAGCTATCGCAGCTCTGGCGGTTCGATAGCGAGGCCATGCCCCTCGATGTTGGGCTTCGGGTGCTCGTCGGCGTGCTCGCGGGGCTGGAAGTGCTCCACGGCCTTCGCGATGCCGACCCGCAGCCGATGCGGCTCGCCCACGGAGAGATCGCGCCCACGACGATCCTCTTCGGCATCGACGGTGCGGCTCGCGTCCTGTACGCCGCCGCGCGGCAACTCCCCGGCGCAACGCCGGAGGGCGGGTCCATCGAGTACCTCGCGCCGGAGGCGCTGGAGCACCAGCCGTACGACGAACGCGCCGATGTCTTCGCGGTGGGAGTGCTGCTCTGGGAGCTGCTGACCGGGCGAAGGCTGCGAATCGGAGAGGCTCGCGCCGCCGCTTCGAGCGCGGGGGCCGCGGACGACGCTCCTTTGTGGGTCCGGGCTCTCGCCGATGTCGCGGAGAGGGCGCTCCAGCCGTCGCCCGCGGACCGCTGGCCCAGCGCGGCCGCCATGGCGCGAGAGATCACCGAACTGGCGGGATCGCGAGTGGCCCCTGTCTCCGCCGCGGCCAGCTGGTTCAACGCGAGGGCGGGCGAACGAGTGCGGGCGCGGCGCGCGAAACTCGAGGCCGCCGGCGCCCCCGACTCGTCGCAATCGGTGGTGCTGCCTCGCTGGTCGTTGCGGGCGGTTGGGGCGAACACCGGCGCCCGAGCGCGGGCTCACGTCGCGACGTTGCCGCTCATCCAGGTGGCGGAAGCGGTGCGTGCGTTGGAAGACAGCACGGCGGACGCCCTGCCGTCGGAGAGCAACGTTCCCGGGCGGCAGCCATCGGACTCGATCGTCGGCGCGAGCATTCCGATTGCGGCTGCCGGCGACGCCGCGCCCTGTCCCGCCGATCGCCCAGCGGACAACGCGCCCAACGACACGGGGCGAGGCCACCGACGCCGTGGGCTGCTCACCGCCTGCGCCGCGGCCGCAGCGGCTCTCGCGTTCTCCGTCGGCGTGATCTCGGCGGGTCCGCTCCGGCGAGCGCACTCGACTTCGTCTCCGCAGGCGACCCGGGAGATCGAGACCGTACCCGCCGAACTCGCGGAGGCGTCGCTCGTGGACAAGACCTTTCTCGAGACACCGCACCTGAATGCCCGCGCGTTGCCCGAGCCGTCGAGCGCAACGCCGAAACATGCGCCCTTCATGCGAACGCCGGGGCACGTTGCTCCGTCGGGATCACGGCGCGCGACCCGGTGATCGCCAGAATCGGTAGCGAGCATGCACCCCCAGCGACGTTTTGCGCACCTGGATGAGCTTCTCGACCACGTGGTCGAGATCTGCCCCTTTCCGGCGTCATCGCAGCGGCTCCTGGCGCTGGTGAGCAGCGAGTCCGCATCGATGGACGAAATCGCGTCGGTTGTCGCCTCCGATCCGGCGCTCGCGACGCAGTCGCTTCGCATCGCGAACAGCACCGAGTTTCGCCGCGCGGGCGCGGAACCGGTGCGCGATCTCCGTCGCGCGTTGGTCGCGATCGGGCTCGACGCTCTGCGCAACATGGCCGGGGCGATGGCGCTGCTCGCAACGTTTGCCACGCCGGATGAGCTATCGCTCGACCTGCACGCACGCGGCGCCGTATCGGGTTCGATCGCCGCGTCGCTGGCGGTCAGCTCCGGTCCCGACCGCGGCTTGCCCTTCCTGTGCGGGCTGCTCTGCGAAGTCGGTGCACTGGCGTGCCTGGCGGTCGACGGGCCGGCCTACTTGGAGCTGAGGAAGCGCACGATCAGCATCACCGGAGCTTGGTCGGCCAACGTCGCGCTCGCGCGCGAAGACCTGGAGAGGCTTCGTTACGGAGTAACGACCCGCACCATCGGAGCGCGCCTCCTACGGCGGCATCTCCTGCCCGCGGAAATCGCCCGCGCGGTCGAGGCGGGACCCCGGCTCGCGCCGCATGCACCCCTGCTGCACCGAGCCACCGCGTTCGCTCGGCTCGCGACGCCCGTTGTGGTCATCGCGCGCGGGCTGGCGCAATCCACGCTTACGACGCAGCTCGCCGAGCTGGCGAAGCTCACGGCCATCGACGTCGATGCCACCGAACTCGCCCGCATCTGCCTGAGCGCCGCCTCGAACGCGGAGCGGTCGTTGCGCAGCGCGCGTTCGGAAACGTAATGGGGGGCGCGGGCCGGCCTCAGCCTCACTCCGCTCTTTCAGCCGCTCGCGGAGGGAAGCCTCGCATGACCTGTTGAAGAGTGGCGAGCAGCTGCTCGGCGGCGTAGGGCTTCGCGAGCACCGCGTCGGGGACAGCTCCGGGCCGCGAATCGAGCCCCGAACCTTCGAGGGGCAGGCTTCCGTACCCGCTCGTGAGGACGACGGGGATCGTCGGGGCGATCCGCCGCAGCTCCTTCAGCGTCTCGACGCCGTCCATCCGGGGCATCGTCATGTCGAGCAGCACGGCGCCGATCCGACGGGACTCGGCCCGGAACACGTCGAGCCCCTCGAGACCGTCGCGCGCGACGAGCACGTCGAAGCCGAGCTCCTTGAGCAGCAACTGCGTCGAGATGCGGACGTTCTTCTCGTCGTCCACCAGGAGAACGACGCCCTCCCCTCTCAGGTCCATCGCGTCCGCGGCCGCCGTGGTCGACGGCGATTTTGCCGAGGAGGCCGGGAAGAAGACGCGGATCCGCGTGCCCCTCTCCGGGATGCTCTCGACGTCGATCGCTCCTGCGTGACTGCGCACGATGCCAAGGACGGCCGCCATACCCAGGCCTCTCCCCGTGAACTTGGTCGTGAAGAACGGGTCGAACATCTGGGAGAGGGTCGGCCCATCCATGCCGACGCCGTCGTCGGAGACCTGCAGGTAGACGTACGCTCCTGCCTTCGGGTCGCCCCCGGCTGTCGACCGGGCGAACGTCTGGGCGTCGTAGGTCCCTGCCCCCGTCGATACGACGACACGACCCTGAGGGCCGGCGATCGCTTCCGACGCGTTGAGGACCAGGTTCATCACGACCTGACGGATCTGGGTCGGGTCTGTCTCTTATACACATCTCCGAGCCCACGAGACAGGCAGAAATCTC
>CALKVG010000527.1 GCA_937998045.1 uncultured Myxococcales bacterium | reverse complement strand
GGCGAACGCCTCGTCGCCCAGCCCGTGCGCCGAGCTCCTCGCGCCGTTCCAGGCCGCGGAAGTGCACACCGTCAGCGTCGACGACCTGCCGCGCGCTTCGGCGGAAGGAAAGACGCAGTAATGCCTTACGCGCCACCCATGAAGTCGTCGCGCGTGAAGATCGACACCAGCGGCAGCCCTTGTCCCTCGATGGCTTCGCGACCGCCTTCCAGCCGATCCACGAGCGCCACGACGCCGGGAACCTCGTAGCCGGCCTGGCGCAAGCGAGCCGCTGCCTTCAGCGTCGAGTCGCCGGTGGTGACGACGTCTTCGAGGAGAGCGATGCGCGACGACGGCGCAAGGCGGGTGTTGCCCTCCAGCATGCGGCGCGACCCATGGTCCTTCGCCTCCTTGCGGACGAACACTGCGTCCAGCGGAGTACCCCGCTGATAGCTCGTCAGGGCGACCGCGCTCGCCAGGGGACAGCCGCCGAGCTCGACCCCCGCCACGGCAATGCACGACGGCAGCTCGCGCAGGGCGTCGATCAGCACCTCCCCGATCAGCGCGTGTCCCTCGGCCGTCAGCACCGCCTGCTTGCAGTCGATGAAGAAATCGCTCTCCTTGCCCGAGGCGAGTACCACGCGCTTTCGCTCGAACGAGCGAGCGCGGAGCAGCTCGAGCAGCCGCGCGCGCGCCTCGCCGGCCACGTCAGCGCTCCTTCTTTTTCGCGATCTGGCCCTTCGCCTTCTTCAGCGCCGGAACGACCGGCGGAGGCGGGCGGCGCCCGCCGGCGTGGTTGGCTCCGTGCGACGCGTTCGCATTGGTGCTGTTCGCGGCCGCACCGCCGTCGTTGAGCGACGACGCAGCGGGGCGGGCGGCGGCGGCCATCGTCGCCGGCTTCGCGGACACCGCGGCGGCGACCGGCTTGGGAGCTGCGGCAGGCGCCGCTTTGGGCGCGACGACCGGGCGCGCGGCGGGCGCGGCGCGCGTCGCCCGCGCGGACCCGGCGGCGCCGTCTCCGGTCTCGACGTATCCGCGTACGAGCGCGCCGGGGGCGATCGCGACCCGAGGCGCCCTCACGTCGCCGACCACGCGCGCGCCCTCTTCGAGCGCGATGGCCTCCTCCCCGACGAGATCGCCCTTTACCGCTCCGCGGACGACCAGCCGCCGGCCGCGCACGTTCGCGCCGACCAGGCCGTGCGTGTCGACCGTGACGTCGCCGCCGACGCTGATCTCGCCCTCGACGAAGCCTTGCACTTCGAGGTCGACTTCGCCCGTTACGCGGCCGCGTACGCGCGTCGTCCGGCCGATGATCGTGCCGTTCGCCGCCATGGCTCACACATCCATGTCGACGTTGCCCTTGAACAGGGCTCCGTCTGCAATCGTCACGCGACTCGCCTTCACGTTGCCGACGACGCGCGAGCCGGACTGGAGATCGACGCGCTCGTTGGCGGTCACGTTGCCCGTGAGGGCGCCCGCTACCGTGAGCGACGACCCGACGACGTCCGCCTCGACGGTGGCGCCGTGCTCGATGGTGACGGCCTCCTTGGCCGAGAGCTTTCCTCGCACGGTGCCCGCGACGACGATGTCCTCGTCTGTCGTGATCTCCCCCTCGACCGTGATGCCCGCGCCGATGACCGTGCTCGCCATAGGTCTCTCCGTGGTGGTGCTCTAGCGCCGTGCCGCGGGTCGCCCGCGCGTCTCACCGCGCGACGAACCGCCGAGCTCCGGCGGCAGATCGAACTCGCAATCGAGCCTTCCCGAAAAGCGCGCGCCGTCTTCGATGGAGACGGCGCTGCCCCGAAGGTTGCCGCGCACGCGCGCCCCCGCCGCGAGGCGAACCTGCCCGGTCGCGGCGACGTCACCCTCGAGGGCACCGGCGATGGTCACCCCCTGAGCTTCGACCGCCTCGCCGACTACGCTCGCGCCCTCGGCGATCGTGAGCTCCCCGCGAATGGCGACGTCTCCTTCGACCTGGCCCTCGACCAGCAGATCGCCCTCGCCGTGGATTTTCCCGCGGATGCGCGCGCCGCTGCCGATGCGCGCCTCGCGCGCGCCGTCGCCGCGGGTCGTCGTGCGTGCCTGCGCCATGGTTGGCGCGCGAACCTAGTACAGGCGACCGTGCGTGTCACCAGCAAGCAGCACGCGCGAAAGGTCCTCTGGCGCCGACGCGAGGGACGTTAGACTGCAGCTGGCACGAAGATGCGAAGAGAAAGGCGCCTCTGGCCCTGGTACGCGGCCCTGCTCGCGCCGTTCGTGGCGACGCTCTGGGTCCCTTTTTTCGATAGCGCTGAGCCGCGCCTCGGCGGGGTCCCCTTTTTCTATTGGTACCAGTTCCTCTGGGTCGGCATCAGCTCCGCGCTCACGGCCGTCGTCTACTTCGCGACGCAGCGCGAGGATCCCCCCCGGGATCCCCCGCCGCAGCGGAGTGAAGGTCGGGGCGCGCGCTCGGCTTCGCCGCCTTCTCGAGACCGCGACGGGGGGTCGACATGAACACCCCCGCCCTCGTGGTCTTCGTCGCGCTCTTCGTGATCGTGACGGCGATCGGTTTCGTCGCGTCGCGCTGGCGGCCGGCCGACCTGGATCAACTGCACGAGTGGGGCCTGGGCGGGAGGCGCTTCGGAACGGTGGTAACGTGGTTCCTCCTCGGGGGCGACCTCTACACGGCCTACACGTTCGTGGCCGTGCCGGCGCTCGTCTTCGGCAAGGGTGCGATCGGCTTCTTCGCCTTGCCCTACACGATCATCGCCTACCCGCTGGTCTTCGTGATCATGCCGCGGCTCTGGAGCGTCGCTCGCAAGCACGGGTACATCACGGGCGCCGACTTCGTTCGCGGCCGGTACGAGAGCGGTACGCTGGCGCTCGCGGTCGCGATCACCGGCATCCTCGCGACGATGCCGTACATCGCCCTTCAGCTCGTGGGCATGCAGGTCGTGCTCGCGGCGATGGGGATCTCGGGCGACGCCCCGCTCGTCGTGGCCTTCGTCGTGCTCGCAGCGTACACGTACCAGAGCGGCCTGCGCGCGCCGGCGCTCATCGCGATCGCAAAGGACGTCATCATCTACATCGCGGTGCTCGCAGCCGTCGTTACGATCCCGGCGAAGCTCGGTGGCTACGGGGCGATTTTCGACGCCGTCCCGCCGAAGAAGCTCATCCTGGCGCCGCAGCAGGCGAGCGCGTACTCGACGCTCGCCCTCGGCTCTGCGCTCGCCCTCTTCCTCTATCCCCACTCGTTGACCGGTATCCTGAGCTCGAGTGGTCGAGCGGTCATCCGCCGGAACAGCGCGATGCTGCCCGCGTATTCGTTCCTGCTCGGGCTCATCGCCCTGCTCGGCTACATGGCCGTCGCGTCGGGAGTCGACAAGAGTCCCGCGTACGCCGAGGGCTTCAGGCAGTACGGCGCCAACTACGCCGTACCCGCGCTCTTCCTCCAGAGCTTCCCTGCATGGTTCGCCGGCTTCGGCTTCGCGGCCATCGCGATCGGCGCGCTCGTGCCGGCGGCGATCATGTCGATCGCCGCGGCGAACCTGTTCACGCGCAACATCTACAAGGAGCTGATCCGGCCCGCTTGTACGCCCAAGGAGGAGGCGGGGGTCGCGAAGCTGGCTTCGCTCGTCGTGAAGTTCGGCGCGCTGGTGTTCATCGTCGCCGTCCCTCAGGAGTACGCGATTCAGCTTCAGCTCCTCGGCGGCGTGTGGATCCTGCAGACGTTTCCGGCGCTCGTCCTCGGCCTGTACACGCGCTGGCTGCACCGCTGGGCCCTCCTCGCCGGCTGGGCAGCCGGCATGACGACGGGCACCTGGATGGCGCACACGCTGGCATTCAAGGGCAACGTGTATCCGCTGAAGCTATTCGGGACGATCGTCCCTGGCTACGCAGCGCTGTGGGCGCTCATCGTGAACCTCGCGGTCGCGGTCGTCCTCAGCGCGGTGTTCAACGCCGCCGGCGTGGCGCGCGGCAAGGACGCGACCTCGCCGGAGGACTACGGCGGGCATTAGCTACGCTGGCTACCTGCGAGAGCTTCCGGCGCCCGGCGCCGCGGAGGCTCTGACCGCGTCGATCCGGCACGAAGCGACGCCGAGCAAAGACCGTCGCGGTCCTTGTCGCCCTGCCTCGCGATCCGAGACGACAACCATCACTACCCCGGTCGCTTTGCCTCGCGAACCCAGGCGACAACCATCGTTACCCCTGTCGCTTTGCCTCGCGAACCCAGACGACAGCCATGGCGACCCTTGTCGCCTTACCTCGCGATCCGAGACGACAACCCTCGCAGCCCTCGTCGCCTTGCCTCGCGATCCGAGGCGACAACGGTCGCGATGCTTGTCGCTTTGCCTCGCGATCCGAGGCGACAACGATCGCGACGCATGTCGCTTTGCCTCGTGAACCGATATGGCAACGATCGCGATCCCTGTCGCTTCATCTCGCGATCCAAGGCGACATCCATCGCGACGCCCGTCGCTTCACCTCGCGATCCAAGGCGACATCCATCGCGTTCTTTGTCGCTTGGGCCCACGATCCCTGTCGCCTTCCCTTGTTGTGCCCCTTCCCCGGCGCCGCGGATCCATCGGGCGTCCTTCGCGTACAGCACCCAACTGTGCGAGACTCCTCGCCTACTGCCATGGCTTCCGTGTCGCGGCATGAAGCTCGTTCGCGACGAGGTGGAAGGCGTCGCGCGAAAGGTGCATCGACGACGCTGCACGCCCCACGTTGTTTCGGGGCGGTGAGCTGTTCGCTGCAAGGAAGTCTCTCCGGGGGCGCTATCCCCGATTTCGAGAAGACGATCGGCCGACGCTGATCCTCGGCCGCGCGCTCCAAACCGCCCCCAGGCCCGCGCACGTCTGCGCTCACTCAGAGGCTGCGGCGGCCGCGCCTTGCCGCGCATTGTGGGGCAAAAACGGAGGAGGCTGCACGCTCTCCGGGGCCGTGACCGCGTAACGGCTTCGCAGCTCGGCGTGCGCGTCGGAGGCGCAGAAGGCGATGAGATCGCGGCGCTTCTCTTCCAGCCAGAAGGCGGCGGTCGTCCGGAACTCGGCGCGGAGGAGAGACATCGCCGTCGACAGGTCACCGGAGAGAAACAGGCCGGCCCGCGTCGCCGTGAGCTCCAGCGCGCGCGTCCACGACCCGACGCTGGCCTTGCCACCGCGCGACTCGAGCAGGCGCACGGCTTCGGCCAGAGCGGCGCGGTCTCTTTCGGTCAGCTTGCGAGCCAGGATGTTCCGCAGCGAGGCCACCGCCCGCGTCCCGGCGGGCGGAGTCGTCCGCGGGCGAACCACCTGCAATGCCGCGAAGAGGAGCCGGATGAGGTCCTCGCGCGTCGGGTAGTAGATCGCCAGCTCGAACTCGGGGCGGTAATACGTGAGGTGACGCGCCGCCAGAAACGCGAGCTCCTTGGGCGAGCGCCCCTGCACGACCGACGGAGCGAGCGCCGTCGACGGCTTACGGCCTCGCATGGCCGCAATCTCGCGGGGCGCTTGATCGACCAAGAAGAGCGCAGGGCACGACACGCCGAGCACGCGCGCCGCCCAGTGGAACGTCCGCGCGACGAGGGCGGTGCTCTTCTCGTCGACTTGCGTGCTCGGATCCGGCTCGACGAGCTGGTCGGCGGCGGCGAGCTCCTCGCGCCGCGCCGCGACCGCTGCTCGAGCGACCGCGCGGAACACGGCGTCGACCGAGACATCGGTTCCCAGGGCCTCGAGGAGCGCCCAGGCGGTCACGTCCAGCGTGCCGCGCGCCCGGATCGGCGCGACGCTTCGGAACTGATCGATGAGGACCTGCTGGTCGACATCGGCGGCTCCCAGCTCCTCCAGGGCCAACGCCGCGAGGAAGGCCCGGTCGGTCCGACCCTCCCGGCGATGCGCTGCGAAGGCCTCCTCGTGCGTGAGCGCATCGAAGACGACCCCGGTCGGCGCATCCGGCGGCGCGCTCGGCGGGTCGCTCGGTGCCGCCGCCTCGGCGGGAGCCTCCGCGAGCGGTCCCATGTCCGCGCCCAAGCGCTCGAACAGAGAACCGGCCGGCGGCAGGGTCGGCAAGCTGGAACGCGACGGGCCGTCGGCCGCTCCGAGCGCGACCTCGTCCAACTGCGAGTAGTCTCCCCGCCGCGTCGGCGGGGGCTCGTCGTCGGGAGCCGCGCTCGCGCCGAGCACGTGCGTGGCCTCCTCACGCTCGACGTGCGTCCGCTCTTCCGCGTCGGTCGCGACGGCTTCGACGTTCCCGGGCGGACCGGCCTCCTCGATCTCCTCGGCGTCCTCGATCTCCTCGAGCTCTTCGGCCTCCTCGAGCAGTTCGGCGTCATCGTCGGCGGCCGAACGGCTCTCCGCGACCGCGGCGCGACGCCACAGCAGCTCCGCGAGTGCAGCGCGCGCGCGCTCGTGCGTCGGATCGTCCGCGAGGGTTTGCTCGAAGAGCTCGACGGCCCGCTCCTCGTCTCCGAGCCGCTCCAGCACCAGACGCGCGCGCGCGAACTGGAGCTCCGCACGATCGCTCGGTGCGTCGGCCAGGTCCGCAAGCGCACCCACGGATTCGATCGCGCTGGCCCAGCGGCCGAGCCGTTCGTAGCCGCGGCGAAGGGCCTGCAGGACCGGAACGCGCGCGGGGTCGATCGCGCGCGCCTCCTCGAGGGCGTCGATGGCCTGCTCCGGCTCGTCGAGCTCGGCTTGCAGGATCCGCGCAATGGAAACGAGCTCGCGCACGCGGGCGCGAGGAGTGTCGTGAGCCTCGAGCCGCATCCGGCGAAGCTCGACGACACGGCGCCAGTCGCGCGCGTCCGTCGACGCGGCGATGAGCTCGTCGAGCTCGTCGGGCGACGGGAGAGGAGCCAGGCTCAGTTCGAACGCGCCGCGTTCGAAGGCGATCGCCGGGGCGACTGCAAGGCGCTCGGGCGTCCCCGCCGCGCGGCCGAACGCATTCGTCAGCGTGACGTCTCCGCGGTGCGGCTCCCTGGCGACCCGCAAGAGGAGGTTCGTGAAGCCCAGCCCTTCGACGGGGGCCGAAGCGGGGCGCGCGGTGGCCACGACGGCGTAGCCCCGCTCGCGCGCTTGGAGCGCGGCGACGACCGCGTCCACGTGCTCGTTCGCGACTTGCGGGTCGGTCGGATCGTCGTCGTGAAGCAGCTCGGCCAGCACGGACACCTGGGAGATGCCGCGCTCGGCCAGGGCGTCCCCCAACGAGCGAAACGGCAGCCAGTCGCCTCCCGGCAGCCGAAGCACGCCGCGCCGCGCGAGGTGCCCGCTCACGTGCAAGAGCAGCGTGTCCCGGGGGGTCAGGCGGCCCAGCGCGCGGGCCGTCGCCGCTTGAACGTCCTCGTTGCCATCCACGACGGCGACGCCAAACCCGCGCCCGGCGAGAGTCGTGCTCAGCGCGGCGATGGCATCGGACCAAGCAGCGAGGTCCGGCTGGTGAGGATCCCAGAGCGCTAGAACGACCGCATACCGCATCCGAGCGTTGCGCACTTTATACGCCCCAGGGCACCGGTCGAGGACAAGTGGGGTCGCTCGGAGTACGATTTCACCGCTGCCTGAAATTTGAAGCGACTCGACTTTGCGGGCGATTCTTCCTAGAACCCCGGAACCACCGCCGCAAAGGCGCGCGCGTGCGCCGGAAACCGCAAGGCGCGCGCGAGGGCAATCTCCTTGCAGTCGCCGGCAACTCCGCTCAGCTCGTCTCAGCACCGCGCTGCCCTGGCGCTCGCCGAGGCCATCATTCCCGGGTCGCCGTCGATCCCCGCCGCGGACGAGGCGACGTTCGCGCGCGCTCACGAGGTCGCCAGCGAGTTTCACCCGACGATCGCGCGCGCCTGGGGAGCGGCGCAGCGCGTTCTCGACGCGGCCTCCATCGCCTGGACGGGACGCCCTTTCCACGCACTCGACGCGCCGGCGCAGGATGAGCTCCTCGTCCGCTGGCAGCGCGACGCGAGGCTCAAAGGTCCGCTCTCGCTCGTGTCGCTCGTCTACAAGTTCGTCCACTTCGATCGGCCGGACGTCTACCGCGCGCTCGGCGGAAAACCGAACGTGGTGCGGGACCTTGATCGCCCGCGATGGCTGGCGCAGGTGCACCGCGCGGACACGTGGCAGGACGAGGATCTCGAGTGCGACGTCGTCGTCGTCGGAACGGGCGCCGGCGGCGCCGTGGTCGGGCGCGAGCTCGCCGACCGTGGGTTCGCGGTCCTCTTCCTCGAGGAGGGCGAGCACTACCGGCGCGATGCCTTCGACGGCAGCTCGGTCAGCGCGCACCGGCGCTTCTATCGCGGGGCGTTCTCCGTCGGCAACGTGCCCATTCCCATCTTCGTCGGGCGGCTCGTCGGCGGGTCCACGGCCATCAACGGCGGCACGTGCTTCCGGACACCACCGTGGGTCCTCGACCGCTGGTGCGACGAGCTCGGCACCGACGAGTTGTCGCCGTCGGCGATGGCGCCCTTCTTCGAGAAGGTCGAACGCACCCTCGAAGTGCAGCCCTCCGGCCGCCAGCAGATCGGCAAGATCGCCGACATCATGGCGAGAGGGTGCGACGCCCTCGGGTGGAGTCACTTCGCCATTGCGCGGAACGCGCCCGGCTGCGACGGCAAGGGCTTCTGCAACTTCGGGTGCCGCACGGACGCGCGCCGCGGGATGAACCTGTCGTACGTCCCGGCGGCGCTGGAGAAAGGGGCCCTCCTTCTGACGGCCGCCCGGGCCGATCGCATCGTCGTCGAGGGCGGCAGCGCAGTCGGCGTCGAGGCGATCGATTCGCAAGGACGAACGTTGCGCGTCCGAGCGCGCGGCGTGGTCCTGGCGGGAGGGGCGATCCCGACTCCCGTCCTCCTCCTCAAACAGGGGCTCGCCAACCGCAGCGGACAGGTGGGGCGCAACATGAGCCTCCACCCGAGCTGCGGCTTCGCGGCTCTGATGGATGACGACGTGCGGCCCGCGGCGCACATCCCGCAGGGGTACGCTTGCGACGAGTTCCTGCGGGACGGGATGCTCATCACGAACGCCCAGCCGGACTTCAACGTCGCCGGCGTCGTCTTTCCGTTCGTCGGACAGCGCCTCATGGAGGCGATCGACCAGCTCGATCGCATCGCGTCGCTCGCCGTTCTCGTGAGCGACGCCTCACCCAACGGGCGCGTCTGGCGGGACGTGGGCGGCCTGCCGGCGGTCACGTACAACATCTCGACCGAGGACGTGAGCCGGATGCACCGGGGGATGGTTCACGCGGGCGAGATGCTGCTCGCGGCGGGAGCCCGGCGCCTCTATCCGCTGTTCCTCGGCGCAGAGCCCCTCGAGGGCCAGCGCGGCCTCGACGCTCTCCGCAACGTCAACCTCGGGCCGCGCGACTTCGTATGGACGAGCTATCACCCACTGGGGACCTGCAAGATGGGTCGCGATCCCCGGACGAGCGTGGTCGATCTTCATCACGAGGCTCACGACGTGCGCGGCTTGTTCGTGGTCGACGGCAGCACCGTCCCTGGGCCGCTGGGCGTGAACCCGCAGATGACCATCCTGGGGCTCGCGACACGGGCCGCCGGCAAGATCGCCGATCGTATTATGTAGACAGAATCAGTGGCCCGAGTCGCGTCGCGATGGGCCGCTGCTCGGGGACACTACCGAAAAAAGGACCGCAGGGTGCGGAGGCGATCGCGGATGACGATCGGCAAGCGCCATGCGCGCGCGAGACGACCGAGCTGCGCATCGGCGATCAAATCGCCCATTTCAAAGAGCGCGGCGTCGTAGGGCATCCAGAAGAGCTCCGGCGCGGTCGCCCGATCGACCACGGTGGCCCGGGGTCGCACGAACGTGCTCAGCGAAAGCTCGCTGTTGGCGACGCCGAACCCGGTGTCGCGCGTCCCGCTCCAAGGAAGCGCCGGTACGGCCCCGGTGAACGCGTGGTTATTCACGCTCACGATGCCGTAGTCGAGCCGCTCGGCGAGCCGGCGTGCGCGGGCAACGTCGCGGCTCCAGAGCGAGGCACCGAGCCCGTATCGCGCTGCGTTCGCGAGGCGTACGGCCTCCGCGGCGCCCGTTACCCGCACGACGGCAAGGACGGGCCCGAACGTCTCGTCGGTGACGACGCGCATGCTCGAATTGCACCGGTCGAGCAGCGTCGGAGGGTACACGAGCTCCTGATCCGGGACCGGCGTCCCGCCGCACACGACCACCGCCCCTTTGGCCTTCGCGTCCTCGACGTGAGCGACGATGACGTCGAACTGACGCCGATTGGCGATGCGCGCCACCTCGGCGAACCGCTCGCCACCGGCGCGTAGGCGCGTCCACGCGCTCCGCACGCGAGCGACGAACTCGTCCGCCACGCTCTCGTCGACGTAAGCAACCTCGATCGCGCCACACGCTTGCCCTGCATTGCTGAGCGCCCAGTGCGTGATGCCGGCGACGGCGCGCGACAGATCGGCGTCGGCGAGGACGATGGCGGGATCCTTTCCTCCCATCTCCACACTGCACGGAATGCCTCGCTCTGCGCACTGCACGCGAACCTTGCGCCCCGTCTCGGGCGAGCCCGTGAACACACAGGCATCGATGCCGGCATCGATGAGCGCCGCGCCGGCGGCGCCGTCGCCCTCCACGACGGCGACGAGGTCCCCCGGAAGCTCGGCGGCGAGGCGCTCGACGAACCACGCGCTCGTGCGCGGCGAGTACTCCGATGGCTTCACGAGCACCGCGTTGCCGGTGAGCAGGGCGGGGATGACGGAGCGGTAAAGGCCGGCGATCGGAAAATTCCAGGGCGAGATCACGCCGACGACGCCTCGAGGGACCCGATCCACGTGAGCCGACTTGCGAGGGAAGCTGATGGGGTTCAGCGCGATGGGCCGCCGGGCCGTCGCCCGCTCGACGATGCGCGCCCACGCGCTCACCGTTTCGAGCGGCCCGAGCGCTTCGTTCATGAGCCCTTCGACGGGGACCTTCCCCATTTCGTGCTGCGCCAGCGCGACGACCTCCGCACGACGCGCGAGCATTGCTTTCGCTGCGCGCTTGAGGGCCGCGGCTCGATCCGCGAGGGGCGTGAGCCCCCACCAATGCTGCGCCTCGCGCGCGGCGCGGACGACGCGGGCGAGACCGACCTCGCTCGAGCCGGCCGAACCTCTTTCGGCGACCTCTTCCGGGTCGTTGACGGCGCCTATAGACGCCACGCCCCGGGCGTGCTTTGCGTTGCCCCCCAGCGGTAGTTCGTTCACGGGGGGCATCACGTAGCGCGGGGGGCAGCGCCCTACAAGGTCCGGCCTCGATCGCTTGAACGCGTAGACCGAAGATAACCCCTTCCGTTTCACCCCCGTGCGCCGGGAGCCGGGGGCTTCCCCATCGGAGACCGCATACATGTCGTTGAAAACTCTCGTTCTGGCCATCTGGGCGGCCATTCACCCGGCAGCGCCCAAGCTCCCCGATGCGCCGGAGATCGCCACCGCGATCGAAACGGTCGTCACCCAGGATCCCCGCCCACCCGTGTTCGGCAGCCGCGAAGAGGACGCCGCAGTCATGGCGTACTACGCGTTTCGCGAGAGCTCGCTCCGCCGGAACGCGGTGGGAGACGGCGGGCGAAGCTTCGGCGTCTGGCAGGAAAACGCGACGACCGGACGGGCCGACATCATGACCCAGGCACGCGCGTGGCTCTACATGCTCCACGAGGGAGCGCGCATTTGCCCGGACAATCCGGCTGCCCCGCTGAGCGGAGGCTGCCGCGCGGCCGCGCGTATGGCGCAGCGGCGCGTCGCCAAGGCGCGCGAACTGCTCGAGTTCGCGAAACGCGCGCTCGAACCACCGCTGCCTCCGCCTTCGGACGCGCCGACGCAGGATAACGCGCCGGCCGAGCCCGACCCTCCCCGGCGCACGAAGTCTGCGGTCCTGTCCCCGGCCAGGCTGGACCCTGTCTCTTATACACATCTGACGCTGCCGACGATCTTACGCGTG
>CALKVG010000526.1 GCA_937998045.1 uncultured Myxococcales bacterium | reverse complement strand
TTGTTCGCTAGGAACCGCGGCACTGAGGCTCAAGGACGGGTCTTGTTCGCTAGGAACCGCGGCACTGAGGCTCAAGGACGGGTCTTGTTCGCTAGGATTTGCGGTACTGAGGCTCAAAGGCGCGTCTCGTTCGCTACGACCCGCGGTTCTCCGCGTCACGGCCGCGACTTGTGCGCTACGACCCGCGGTTCTCCGCGTCACGGCCGCGACTTGTGCGCTACGAGCCGCGATTCTGAGCCTCGAGGAGGGGTCTCGATCGTTACGAACCGCGATCGTGACCCTCACGGCCGTAGCTTCGACGCTCAGAGCTGCGATCACGAGGCTCGGAGACGCGTCGTGTTCCCGCGGAAGCCCGGTCGGAAGGGCGAGGGACCCACATCGGCCCCGCTGAAATCCAGTCGACGGGCGCAAGGACGCGTCCTGTCCACCAGGAAGCGCGGCACGCGAGCTCACGTGCGTGTGCCGCGCGGCGCAAAGCGCCTTCCGAACGCCGCAACCCGCGACATTCGACCCCGACCCCGACCCGACCCCGTCCCCGACCCCAGACCTTCGACCTGACTGCGGAGTCGCCCGCTACGTTGCTCTCGCCCGCGTTGGGCGTCGGAATGGCTTGCCCCCTCGGGGACGAATGTGTCTCGCTGTCGGGGAACGCCCCACCAGTTTGTTCTGCCTCGTTAAATGCCGTGCTCAAGCGGGCCGTACCACTGGACGGCAGAGAACGGCCGCAGCGGTCCGGACTCGCAAAATCCTCACGCAAGGGAGCGTGGCAGTCATGGCGTGCGAGATCGTCGAGTACAAGCGAGTCCTGTTCGTCTTGTGGGGAAAGCCGGAGCCGCACGATCTCACCCTGCTCATGAGACGGGTGCGAGCGCTCCACGACAAGGTCGGGCCGTACGTGTTCATCGCGCGTGTTCCTGCGCGGGCAGAGGTCCCCGACGAGATGATGCGCAAGGCGCTGTCGCGCGCGATCGCCGAGATCTCCGAGTCGTGCGCGAGCTACCACGCCGTGATGGAAGGCGTGGGCTTCTTCTCGGCTGCCAAGCGCGCGGTTCTGGCCAGCCTGTTTTTCATGAGCAAGCACCGCGGCAAGTTCAACGTCCACTCCTGCATCCAGGACGTCGTCGATCACGTGCCCTATTCCCAGAAGGCGGAAGTGGAGTGGGCTCTTCGGAAGTTCGAGCCGCGGGGTCTCCTGGGGCACAATCTGGGGAGCATCTCGCCGCCCGCGACGGCGTCGGCGCCTCCTCCTGCGCCGTAAACAGAACCGCAGCTGGAGCTCCGCATCGATTGAACCAGAGTGTCCCGATCGCTAGTGTCGGTCGGCATGACGAACAGCGCACGTTCGGACGCACGCGACGATGGAATGCTCGACGCCATCGAATCGCCGTCGCGCATCAAGGCAACGGTGATCGAGCCGGGAGAGGAGCCCCGGCTCCACGGGTACGCCGTCGAGAGCGACCTGGCGCACAACTACAAGTCGTCTGAGATCCTCTATCTTGCGCTGTCCGGGGAGTTGCCCGCTACCCCCGACATATCGGCCGCTTTCGAAGTCACGCTGGTCTTCCTGTCCTGCGTCGGTGCGAACGAGGGACCAACGCACGCGGCGCTCCTTGCGCGGCTGTGCAATGCTCCTTCGCGAGCCCTGCTCGAAGTCGCCGCAGTCGGTCTCGCCGAGCGCGCGCACTTCGTCGTGGAAGGCCTCGGCGCTCTGCTCCAGTGGCTCTCGGCGGCGGAGGGACCGCCGCCCCAGCAATACTGCACGGCAGACCCCGGCGCCGAGCGGACCGTCGCGCGGCTTCGCGCCAGGCTGCCTTCCTCATTCGCCGTTCCCGCGCTCGCGCATCCGCTGTCGCGTCCAGCCGCAATCGCCGCCGTGCTGCACGCGTGCGGCCTCCGGCGACCCGACCAACTCGAGGCGGTATGGACCCTCGCCGCCATCGGGCCCACCTTCGCGGAAGGGCTCGCAGCCAAGCCGTTCGGGATCCGCGAGTATCCCATGAACCTCCCCGCCTTCCGCTACGAGGTGGCGCCATGAGCGAGAACTCCCCGCCGGAGATCGCCACCCGAGTCGCGCGCGCCTACTGGGACGAGCACGGCTTCTGCGGTCATCGTGTTTACGCAGATTTGCTCGGTCGCACGTCCACGTCGGGGCTGATCGTCCTCGCCCTCACGGGCAAACGCCTGTCTGACGAAGAGTGCGCGTTCGTCGACGAGATCTTCGTCGCCGTCACATTCGCGGATCCACGGATCTGGCCGCTGAAGGCGGCTCGTATCGTCGGCGCCTACGGCCGCTTCGTCCCGGCGTTCGCTGCGGGCTATCTTGCCAACGACATCGACGGGGTTGGCATCGGTCCCGGTGTCTGCACCGCCGTTTCGCGTCAACTCATCGAACTTCGCCAGAGCGTACATGACCGGGTCGACGACGCGGACGCCGTCGACGAGGCCCTGCGGCGGCAATGGACGCCGGAATCGCGGTGGCCCGGTTTCGGCGTCGCGTTCCGCGCCGAGGACGAACGGGCGCTGGCGCTTCGCCGCTGCGTCCTCGCGCGAGGGCGCAATACGGGCATGTACTGGCGTTTGTTCGAATCCATGGTGCCGATCGTTCGGCGGGAGCGAAAGCTGGAACCGAACATCTGCTCACCGCTGGCGGCGATTCTGCTCGACATGGGATTCGATCCCGGAACCGTCGGCGCTCTCGCCATGATTTCCTTCATCGGGACGTTTCTGGCCAATGCAAAGGAGGGCGCGGCCGAGCCCGCGGCCTGCCTTCGCGAGCTGCCGGTCGGGTCGGTCGAGTACGTCGGGCGCCCGGCGCGCGAGAGTCCGCGCGCGATGGCAAGGCGTTCGGGCGGATAATACATCCTGCCCGAACGGCCGTTACGTCAGAGTCGCGGCGGCGGCCGCGGCGAGCTACGCTTCCCTTGCTTCGTGAGGCTCTTGTTCCTTCTGCCCGAAGGAACGATCTCCTGCGGGTCGATCGTCACGTCGACGACGATGGGCCCGCGCGTGGCCATCGCGACGCGCAGCGCGCCTTCCACCTCTTCTTCCCGGTCGGCGCGAACGGCGTGTGCGCCCAACGCTCGCGCGAGCGCGACGAAGTCCGCGCGCGGAAAATCGGTCGCGAACGGCTCCCATCCGAGCGACTGCATCCCCTGCGCGATCATCCCGTAACGCGCGTCGTTGAGGACGATCCACACGGCGTCGGCTTCGCAGGCGACCGCCGTGGTCAGCTCGTTGAGCATGAGCATCGCGCCGTCGCCCACGATCGCGACGGCCTTCCCCTCGCGCCCCATCGCCGCGCCGACGACGCCCGCGGTGGCGTGACCCATCGAGCCGAACCCGGTGCTCACGCGATAGCGGTTCGCGCTGCGAAAGCGCAGGTAGTAGCTGCCGAGCGAGAAGGCGTTGCCGGCCTCGGTGATCACCGGCGCGTCGGTCTCGTCGATGACGACGCGCTGGACGACGTTCATGAGGTAGCTCGGGCGGACCGGCCCCTCGTCGCGCGGCGTGAGGCGAGGCAGCCCGAGGTCCTCCACCTGGCCGAGCGGCCATCGCCGCGAGCCGTCCGGCCAGGCGGCGAGCAGCGCGTCGAGGAACGCGCCGATCTCCGCGTTGACGCCGAGGGTGGGCACCGAGGGGTAGGCCGCGCCGAACGCGCTCGGGTCGAGGTCGACGTGGATGAACCCTTCGCGCGGGACGAGCTCCTCGCTCCAGAACGACGAGAACTCGCCGAGGCGCGTCCCGAGGACGAGCGTCCGCGCGGGCCGCGCCGTGCGGATGTAGTGGCCCGGCTCTTCGTGTCCGCCGAGGCCCGTCACTCCGACGTACAGCGGATGGTCTTCGGGGATGACGCCCTTGGCCCGCGGCGTACACATCACGCGGGCGCCGGCTCGCTCGGCGAGCGCGCGGACGGCCGGCGCGGAGTTGCGTGCGCCGAACCCTGCCCAGATGAGGAACGGCTCCTGCGTGAGGAGCTCGACGCACGTCGCGACGCTGCCGCTGTCGCAGACCGGTGGCCTCAGCGAGGAGAACCGCGGCTTCGTGGGGGCGTTCGTGACGGCTCCTTGCACGGAGAGGGGCAGACCGATGTGGGCGACGAAGCCGTTCGGCCGCGTCAGCCCGACGGCCAGGCGCGATGCGGTCACCTCCAGCTCGACGGCGTCCTCGATGACGGCGGCGTGGTGGAAGAGCGGGCCGGCCGAGAAGAGATCGGCGACCCCCATCGTGTACGCGCTCGTCTCCTGGAAGGCCCAGCGGCCGCGGAGCGACGCCGGCGTGACTCCCGATACGAAGATGACCTTCGCTCCCTCCCACCGCGCGGCCGCCATGCCGGTGATCATGTTCGTGACCCCGGGCCCGGTCGTGCCGAAGACGACGACGGGGCGCCCGGTCGCGAGCGAGCACTCGATGGCCGCGAAGGCGGCGCCGGCCTCGTGCCGGAAGTGGGTGAGCTGCACGGCGCTGCGCGAGAGCTCCTGACAGAACGGCGCGATGGCGCCGCCGAGGATGCCGAAGGCGTGCCGTACGCCAAGCGCGGCCAGCACCTCGACGAGCGCTTCCGAGACGGAGAGAGTTCGTCCCGCAACGACCATGCTCTGGTGCCGGGCGCGGTCCTCCTGGCTCGGAAGAGCGGGTAGCTCCTCCTCGATGGGATCGTGCAAGTCAGCGTGCAAGTCGGGGGGCTTGGTCATCGATCATGAGCTCCAACGAGACCGCTGGAGGCCCCCCGGGTCCCGCAACGTGTCTTCAGTGACGGCACCGCGCACGGCGGAGATAAGGGGCGATGGAGAGAATCGTGAGCCCCCGCTTCCTTCGCGTGCTACGCGCAAAAGGTGTTACGAAACGTTCACTGGATCGTTCGTCCGCAGGACGGCACGACGCTGCGAGAGGTCCTCGTGCGCGCCGGCGCCGACGCCCGGGCGGTCGCCGAGGGGCGAGTCTTCGTGGGACGGCAACGCGCCGTCCAGGAAACGCAGGAGGTGCGTCCGGGCGACGACGTGTTCATTGCGTCCCCAGCGTCGTCGCCGGACGATGCCGTGAACGTCCTCGTACGGACGGGCGATCTCGTGGCAGCGGACAAGCCGGCGGGAATCCCGACCATCGCCGATCACGGAGGGGCCACCGGCGCGCTCGTGGCACGCGTCGCGCGGGCGCTCGGGGTGAGCCCCTCTCGAGTGCACCCAACGTCACGGCTCGATCGCGACGTGAGCGGCGTCGTCGTCTTTTCTTTGACCGGCGCCGCCACCCGGCGGCTGACGGACGCGCGAGCGCGCGGTGCGTACGAACGCCGCTACGTGGCCATCGCGTCGCGCGAACCGGCGCCCGAGCGAGGAACGTGGGACGCCCCGATCGGGCGAGCGGCCGATCCGCGGCTCCGCGCGGCTGGGGGTCGCGACGCCGTCCCGGCGCAGACGCGGTATGCGATGTGCGGTCGCGCCGCGGGTAGCGCGGCGCTCCTGGCGGTGGCGCCGCTGACCGGACGCACGCACCAGATCCGCGTGCACGCGGCGACCGCCGGCGCCGCGCTCGTGGGAGACCGCGCGTACGGCGGTCCGACGCGACTGACGCTGCAAAGCGGCCGCGTGGTCGAGCCCCGGCGCGTCGCTCTGCACGCGGCGCGCGTCGTCGTGCCGGACGAAAACGGGCGGCCGCTCGTCGTCACCGCGGCCGTGCCGCCTGCGCTGGTCGAGCTATGGTCGAGTCTTGGCGGCGACGCCGCCGCGTGGGAGCTTTCTACGTCGTGCGCGCTCGGTTGATCTTCGCCTGCTCGCTCGCCTGCGCGGCGGGCGCTCTCTCCGCCCTCGCCGGCGAGCCGCGGCGCACGATCGACGCGAGTCGCGCGCTCGATGGCGGCGCGGCGCCGGCGCCGCTGCCGGACATCGCGATGTCGCGCACGCAGCCCGATCCGCCCGCCCTGGTCGAGCGCTCGCAGTGGGTGTTCGATCTGCGCTGGGACCGCGGCGACGTCTGGCTCCTCGCCGTGCATCCTCTGCAGCTGCCGGCGCCTCAGGCCACGCCGCGCGCTATGGGCCGGTTCGCCCTCGAGCTCTTCGAGGGCCCGACGCTCATCGAACGGGTGCGCTTCGACTTCCCTCTCCTGGGGGCGCCCGAGCCGGACGCCTCGGTCGCGCTCGCGCCGAAGCTCAGGACGCGCATCGGTGTCGTATTCCCGGCCACCAAGCGCGGCACGCGCCTCGAGCTCTCGGATCGAGCGAACGGGCGCCGCTGGGCGCTGCCCTGGCCGGTGGACGACGCGGCGAGCGCGCCGCACGACGCCGGGCAGAGCGTCGGCGGCTGAAGACAAACTTGGGGCTCCCGCGCCTGGGTTGTGCGACGATCGGCAGCGCGAACATGCAATGCCCCGCCTGCCAGACTTCCGTCGAGCAATCGCAGCGCTTCTGCCCGAACTGCGGGACCGACCTCTCAGGCGCGACGCAATCGCCGGACCCGATGATCGGCCAGACCCTCGGCGGCAAATACAGGGTGCTGCGTCTCCTCGGCGAGGGAGGGATGGGCGCCGTCTACGAGGGCGAGCAGCAGCTCGGGACGACCAAGCGCAAGGTGGCCATCAAGACGCTGCACCCGCACCTCTCTCGCGACCTGAAGGTGAAGGCACGCTTCGAGCGTGAGGTCGGGACGATCGCGGAGCTCGAGCACCCGAACACCATCCAGGTCTACGACTTCGGCTCGACGCAGGACGACATCCTCTACATCGTGATGGAGTTTCTGCACGGCCGGAGCCTCGCCGACATCATCGAAAAGGAGGGGGCCTTGCCGCCGGAGCGTGCGCTCCACATCGTCCAGCAGGTGTGCGGGTCGCTCGAGGAGGCGCACGGCCGGGGAATCGTTCATCGTGATCTCAAGCCGGACAACGTCGTGCTCGTCGAGCGCGCCGGCCAGAAGGACTTCGTAAAGGTCCTCGACTTCGGCATCGCGAAGCGTTCCAGCGAAGAGGACAAGAACGAGCAAAAGCTCACGCAGCAGGGGATGGTGCTCGGAACGCCTCCGTACATGAGCCCCGAGCAGTTCACCGGGCAGCCGATCGACGCGCGCAGCGACATCTATTCGCTGGGGGTCATGGCGTACGAGATGCTCTCGGGCAAGCCTGTCTCTTATACACATCTGACGCTGCCGACGATCTTACGCGTGTA
>CALKVG010000525.1 GCA_937998045.1 uncultured Myxococcales bacterium | reverse complement strand
CGTCGGCCCCGTTGCCGCCCACGATGCCGGGCGCGCCGAGCCCCCCCGCACCGACGTTGAAGACGAGCGAGTCGGTCGCCGGGACGGAGCCGACGCTCACGATCCCGATCGCAGGTCCGCCGCCGCCCGGGCCTCCGGCTCCGCCTCGTCCTCCGCGGCCCCCCGGACCGCCCGTTCCCGCGGATTTGACGATCTGACCCGGGAGCCCGGGGCACCGCGAGTTGACGGTGCTTGCGATGGCGCCTGTTCCGGCCGAACCGCCCGCGCCGCCGGGTTGGCCCGAGGCGCCCGCGCTCGGATTGCCTCCGCTGCCTCCCGCGCCCGTGTTCACGGCGCAGTTTGAAAGCTGGACGCTGCTATTCACGGAGAGCAGCGCAATCGACGCGCCCCCGCCGCCGCCACCGTGGCCCGCCGCTCCGCCGCAGCCGCCGTAGCCTCCCTCGCCGCCACCACCACTGAGCTCGACGGCGCACGTGTACGGGAGGTCACCGCCCAGCGACATCAGCGGACCGCCGCGACCTCCGCCGCCTCCTCCTCCGGAGGCTCCGGGCCATCCGTCGGTCCCGCCGTTCGTCGGCGAGTAGCCGGTACTCGCGAACGAGCCCACGCCCGACGAACCTGCGCGCCCAGCGGCGCCGTCCTCGCCGGGCTTTCCCGGAAGGCCATCGCTCGTCGTGGTCCCGCCGCCGAACCAGAGAGGCGAGCCCGCGGTCGGCGCGGACTGCTGCCCGGTCGAATTGGCGTTCCATCCAGAGCCACCGCCGCCGCCGCGACCCTCGCAGCTCGGCACCTGGCTGGTCGGCGTGCTTCCACCCGGGAGTAGCTCACGACAGAGCCGGTAGATCGGCCCGGCAGCGCACGCGTCGATGCTCGTGGTGTCGAAGCTGACGCCGGATCCACCGGTGGTCGCAGGTGATGTCTGCGGCGTGACCGGGTCCCCGTCCTTCCCAGGCGCGCCCGCGCCCGCTTGAAACGTGACGTGATGAAACGTCACGCTTGCCGAGCCGGACACGAGGCTCGCTATCGAGCTCTCGCCGGGCTGAACGCCATCGGGCGCGTCGAGCTGCACCTGCTCGACGGTCATGGCGCCGCCCGCCGAACGAATCGTCAGCGGGACACCTGTCGCCGGCGCGATCGTCGCGCGGTCGTCCACGGGCTTCCAATTGTTCGCGCAGTCGTAGCCGCCGTGTAGGCTCACGACCGTCGTGTCGATGACTATCGCCTCGGCGTAGGTGCCGTTGCAAACGTAGACGTCCTCGTGCATCGCCTGTGCGAGCGAGATCGCCTTGGCGAGCGTCTGCACCGGCGCGTCGTACGTCCCGGCCGCCATGTCAGAGCCCGTCATCGCGACGAAGATCCCGTCGAAACCGGGACCGCAGCCCGAATCCGGGCAGGCATCGCCGCCCGCCTCTGGCCCGTCGGAACTCGCGTCGAGGGGCAGACCCGCCTCGGGCTTGTCGACGGTCGTGGGGGCGTCGTCTCCGGTACCTGTCTCGTACTGCGGTGGACTGCCGCCGTCCCACGTGCCGGTAGGCACTCCCGCGGCCGGGGAGCCGGGCGAGGGCGCTCCGCACCCGACGAGGAAGCCAGCGGGGGCAACGACGCCGAAGACGAGGCCAAGTTTCAGGGCGTGACGAGAGCGCATGGGGGTCCTCCAGGAAGAGAGAGCGCGTGCGCGAGCGCCCGCTCCGCGTCGCCGGAGGGCTTGGCTCGAAGGACAGCCGCGACACCCGCGGCGCTTACGCACGCGTTCGAAGCCCTCAGCAACCGCCAGGCCAGGCTCACAGCCGCCGCAAAGCGACGCAGTGCCAGCGAGCTCGCAGCCGATACGATCTCCCTTGCATCAGTGCGAAACCGCTCGCGGTGACGGCCCGGCCGGTGGTCACTTCCCGCACGCTCGTCACGGGCTTTTGCTGGAATGGCCGCCTCACCGGTCGAAGCAATTCGTCCGGTCCCTCTGGCGGAGATTTGACCAGTGCGCCGATGCGCGCGGGGCCGCGAGCGAGGATTTCACCCCGCCACGCGCAACGATGACCGCGAATGAGCCGGCACGTGCATTGCGAAGGGCGACCGGGCATGAGCAAGGCACTTCGGCTGATCATCCGCGGTGAGCACGTGAACCAGTCGCACGTGTTCCGGACGTTCCCTGTACGCATTGGGCGTGAGCCGGACTACGAGTGCCGCCTCGGCTTCTCGTTCGTCTCGCGACGACACGCTCGCATCGAGCTGAATGGCAGTCGTCTGGTCCTGCACGACGAGGGCAGCAAGTTCGGGACGTTCGTGCGAGGTATGAGCCGTCGTGTGATGGAGCCCATCTCCCTCGACGAGGTCGGAGGGGAGTTTCAGATCGGCACGCTTGCCTTCCACACGGAGCTGTTCGATGAGGCGTCCGCCGTCGACGTCGGCGACTGGGACGCGCCAAACGAGAAGCCGACCATCCCGAACCCCACGAGGACATACGCCCAGGCCGAGGTAGACCCGGCGAACGTCGACGCCGAGGCGGTTCTCGATCAGACTCGCGCTTTCCTACTCCACCGCCGAGATACGGCCCGAGACCTCGTGGTCGACGCTCTCGCGGCCGTCGGCGAACAGCACCGGACCGCTGCGCTTCGGGAACTCGTTCGAGGCTTCCCGGAGTTGCTCCAGGTACCGGCGCTTGCCGAGCTCGTGTCGACGTGCGGGGTCGATGTTACCCACCCTGACGTCGCCCTTGCCGCCCATGGCGCACTCGAGGGACTGCTCTCGAAGTATGCACCCAAACGGGGACCGCTGGACGAGGCCGAGCGAATCGAGGCCTTCGCGCGTCAACTCGACGAGGCGCTGGAGTGCCTGATCGAGGGAGTCTCTGGCCTTCTGTTCGCGCACGGCTGCGAGTCCGGGCTCGAGGACGCCGGGCCGACCACGGCGGAGATCGCGGCCTTGCTCCTGGAGGACCAAGGGGGTGACGAGGGAGTCGCCCTTCTGAGCCAGGCTTTCGTGAACCTCGTGACCCATCACGCTCGCATCACCCGCGGAGCTCTGGAGGCGTTCCAGACGTTGCTTCATGAGTTGTCGCCCGACGGCTTTGAGAAAGCGCACTCGGGGCTCTTCGCCACCGGGGCCCGCTGGAGGGCGTACCGGAAACGTCATCGCGAGCTGGCGAGTCTGGACGTAGCCACGTTCGCGCGACTCTTCGGCGTGACGTTCGCGCGCACGTGCGCTGCGCTCAGCGGCGTGAGCGCGGCGCCAGCAGCGGCTGAAGAGAACGTGACGGAGCCCGAGTCGGCTCCACCACCAGCGCTACCGGTTGCGACGCCATCGGCCTGCTGAACGCCGCGCGCGCCGCACTGTTCGCTAGCCGGCACGATGGAAGACCCAGGACGAGCTCGCGGTGACCGCTGACGAACGCGGAGCACGTGCTGCCCCGCCGTCCGGCCCGCCCGCAGCGAGTCCCTGGTGAGGTCACGCCGTCGTCCCACGGACTGGTCGAAAGATTTCGCCCACCCCCCCTGGCGAATTTTTGACCACCGCCGGCCGGGGCCTGGAGACTTGCGTTCCGCGCTGCCCTGCCCGACGGCATGGCCGTTGCTGGTCAAGGCGCGCGACAGCGATCCACGAGCCGCGATGCGGTAGAGTGGCTGCCCGTTCAGGAGCACCCTGGTGAAGCGTAACGAGCACGACACGGAACCTTCCGCCCCGCCGCTGCCTGACAACCAGCGCGAGGCGCCGGCACCGGCTGCCCCTGGACCTGGAGTTCCAGCAGGTTCGGTCTCCGCCGCGGCGTACGGCAAGGAGCCGGTGATCCGGGAGCGTCAGGACGATTCTATCGACGAATACTTCGAAGCGTGGCTCCGGGTTCCCGACGCCCCTCCGCAAGCTGAGAGCGCTGCGCGGGAGAGCGGTCTGGAAGATGACCCTTACGAGGGCTACCCCTCGGTTCGAGAGTCGCCGCCCGCTTTGCCGAGACCGGGGGATGCCCATGGGGCCTCACGCCCGCCCCGCAACACTTTCGGACGACGACTCGTGGCATCCATGGGCACCAAGAGGGGGCTTGGGATTGTCGCGGTAGTAGGTGCTCTTGCCGTCGTAATCGTTGGCTCGGCGATCGTCCGGACGGTTGACGAAAAGGAGCGGCCCGCCGCGCCCACCGCCGCGTCCGTGGGTTCTGGGCCCAAGGCAGCGAGCACCGACCTACCCGTGAGCTCCCTCGGAACCGATCCATCCTCGTCGCAAGCCACGCCGATGGAGCGGGTGCCCGGTTTAGTCCAAGAGCCGAGCAGGGCTCGGAGCGAACCAGTGCCGGTGCAGAGGACTGGCGAACGCTCCACTGTCACCGCGTCGCCCCTCCCCACAGCGGGGGCGCGGCCGTCGTCTCCCTCACCTTCGAAGCACTCGTTGGCCGCCACAGCTCGAGCCGCGTCAGCTCCGCCGCCCGCCGCTGCTGTTCCGCCCTCGTCAGCTACTCCGGTTCGGGTGTACGACCTGCTGGAGAAGGAGCGATGATGCGGCGGCTATCGACGGCAAGTTTGGGGCTGTGGCTCCTCTTGCTTTCGTCATCCACTCTCGCTGCACCGGCCGCCGAGGTCGCTGCGCGCGAAGCGGAGGAGCGCTTCCAGAAGGGCATGGAGCTCGCGCGCCAGGGCCGCGCCGAAGACGCGCGCGTCATGTTCTTGGAGGCATACTCGGTCGCGCCGACCGTTCGCACCCTCTGGAATCTCGGACTCATCGAGCTCGAGACGAACCACGACGTCGACGCGCTGCACCACTTCCGGGCGTACGCTGCCGATGCCACCGTCGCCCCCGAGAAGCGGGCCGCCGCCGAAGCACGGATCGCGCAGGCGTACGCCAGGACCGGCCACGTGCGGATCACCGGTGCGCTTGGAGCGGCGATCTCCGTTGATGGAATCCCCGCTGTAGCCTCCGCGCGAGCAAGCGAGGAGATCGACGTGGCTGCGGGGCGCCACGTGTTAGAGGCGCGAACTGCTAACCGGCATGATCGGGTGGACGTGGATGCGCGCGCAGGTGCAGTGACGGACGCGGATTTCGCTGCGGCCAGCACCGGGCCTCCGCGCGCACCCGGCGACGCGGCGTCGCCGGCCTCTACCTCTGTGCCACCTCCTGCGATGGAGGGGCCTCCAGTCGAACATCGCGATCCGCAGACGACGAGCTCACTACGGCTCTGGACCACCGCTGGATTCGGTGCCGGGGCACTCGCCAGCGTCGTGGGCGCTGGGATTCTCTTGGCCGCTGCCAGCAGCGATCATGACCACGCGATGGCGCTCCTCTCAGGACTTCCTGCAGAGGCCTGCACGAACTCCAACTCGGCGGCGTGCGTGCAGGAGAACGACGCATTGCAAAGCGAAGCCTCGAAGCGAAACGCGTCGACTGGCCTATTTCTCGCAGCCATTGCACTTGCAGGGGGCGGGGTAGCGAGCTGGTTTCTGCTCGCCCCTCATCAAGCGCCCGCCTCTGGCTCGGTGTCTATCTTGCCCGACGTCTCCCGCAGTGCAGCCGGGTTGACAGCGATCGGGCGCTTCTAGGTCGAGGAGGATCGTCCGATGCGGACCTCGTGGACGTGGATTGCTTTCTCGCTGCCGACCGCCTCCTGTCTCGGAGCCTTGGCGAGCGGTTGTGCAAGCGTCGAGTGCTCGGATGCTAAAACCTGTCCGCCCCCCGCGGGCTGGATTTGCCACTTCGATGATGCTGGGTTCAATATCTGCGAACCTCCCGACGCAAGCGCGGACGGCTCTTCGCCGTTGGATTCCTCGCCGTCGGATGCCGTGCCCTCCGACGGCCCCGACACATCGGACGACGGCACAACCGGGTACGACGGTGCGGAGGAATCGGGCATCGCGTGCGACAGCTCGACGGCGATCATGTGCGGCGGCGAGTGCGTGGACCGGACGATGCCCGCACACTGCGGCACCTGCACGAACATCTGCCCCGGTCCCGAGGCGGGCGAGGGCCACGCGACGTGCAGCAACGGGGTCTGCGGCGTGGCGTGCGATCAGGACAGCTCGACGTCGCTCGACTGCAACGGCGCGTGCGTCAGTCCGACCGATCCGGCGCACTGCGGGTCGTGCACGATGGCCTGCCCGCCGCCGAAGTCGGGCAACGGGTCGCCGAGCTGCCCGGCGCCGATGACATGCGGGGTGAGCTGCAACAACGGCAATCACCCGTGCGGAGGCGACTGTCTTCCGAACTCTGACGTGCCCTCGAACACGAGCGATCCGTGCGTCGTCAGCGACGTCTTCGGCGTGTTCGTCTCACCCAGCGGCAACGACTCGAACGCCGGGATGATGGCTTCTCCGGTGGCCACGATCGGGCACGCGATGGACTTGGCCAAGGCCGCGCATAAGCGCGTGTACGCCTGCGGGGGCACCTACGCGAGCGAGAACCTTGTGGTGGGCACGAGCCGCGATGGCGTGGCGCTCTACTCGGGGCTGGACTGCTCTGCGATGCCGTGGACCTACAACGCAAGCAAGGTGGCCGTCGTCGCTCCGACGACAGCGGGCTACGCGTTGCAGGTGACCAGTCTCACGGCAGGCGTCACGTTCGAGGACTTCGCGTTCCAGGCCAAGGACGGGACCGGAGCGGGCGCCTCGAGCATCGCAGTCTTCGCGGCGAACTCGAGCAGTGTCGTGCTTCGTCGGTGCTCGGTGCAAGCCGGCGCTGGCCAGTCGGGCCAAGACCAATCGCAACCCGCACCGTTCGGGAGCGCTGCTCCCAATGGCAATCCGGGAGACAAGTCCGTGACCTCCGGCGGCACTGGTGCTGGCGGTGCAGCACTGCCCGACTCGCAGTGCCCCTCGAGCATTGGCGGCGCCGGTGGATCGGCAAAGCTTGGAGAGCCGGCAGCCAACGCTGACGGTCAGTCGGGCCAACCTGGTTCGAACAACGCGGGCACGTCGATAACCTGCAATTCAGGGTCTGGCGGCGGACAAGGTGCCAACGGAGGCTCCGGCTCAACGGGGCCTGGAGCGGCGGCGTGGGCTGCTTTCTCCGCGAGCGGCTGGTTGCCCAGTGGCGGACAGTCCGGCGGAGGTGGTTCCGTCGGCCAAGGCGGGGGTGGTGGTGGTGCCGGCGGCGCCATATCCACGATCGGAGGCGCAGGAGTTGTCTCTTATACACATCTGACGCTGCCGACGATCTTACGCGTGAAGATCTCGGTG
>CALKVG010000524.1 GCA_937998045.1 uncultured Myxococcales bacterium | reverse complement strand
GAGGACGCCCACGTCTCTTCCGACGCTGTCGGCGCGCGAGGCGAGCACCTGCGAGGCCACCGGGAACGTAGCGCCCATGAGGGCCGCCGGGGCGACGACGATGGGGCCCGAGAGAAGGACCATGGTGGGCCGGAGCAGCAACGGGCTGTTCCCGAGAGTTCGGCTCGCGGTGACGTAGACGCCTCGTGCGACCGGCAAGAGCGGCAGCGTCGCGACAATGGAGATGCAAATGCCTGCGTGCAGGCGAGCGAACAGCGCGATCGGGCGCGGCTCCCACCGAGCGAGGCGCGGCAAGAGCAACCCGCCAGCGGCCAGTCCGAGCATGAATGACACGAGAACCGCGCTCACCGCGAACGCGGTGACGCCGAAGACGAGGCTCAGGGCGCGCCCCCACGCGATCTCGCAGATCAGGTCGGAGGCTCCCGACAGAAAGAAGAGCCACAAGAACAGCGCTCGCGCGACCCTCGGCATCGGCTACCGGTGCGCCACGACGAGCGGCCGCGCGGCGACGCCGACTTCAACGAGTTCCTGCACGCCGTCATTCTACGCGAACGTCGGCGCGGACCGGACTCGTGTTCACGGCGGAGGAGCACCATACACGGGCCAGGCGTTCGCACGACGAGCCTAGACCCCTTTTGGCGCGAAGAGCATCTTACGGGCATGGATGGTCTCGTGATTGCGACCCGGCCGCTCGGTGCGCCGCCATGGGAGACGGCCGATCCGTTCCTGTTCTGCGTGCACCACACCGACGCCTACCCCAGAGGAAACGACAAGCTCGGCCCCGCCGCGCCGCTGGCTGGGCGCGACCTGGGGCACGACTTCGCAGGAAAGGACGGCTGGCGGATGTACCACGGCCGCGTGGCGCCCGGCTTTCCCGCGCACCCCCACCGCGGCTTCGAGACGGTCACGATCGTACGCAGCGGCCTCGTCGACCACGCCGATTCCCTCGGCGCCTCCGCCCGCTATGGCCGCGGAGACGTGCAGTGGCTCACCGCTGGGGCAGGGATTTCGCACTCGGAGATGTTCCCGCTCGTCGATCCCGAGCAACCGAACCCCCTCGAGCTCTTCCAGATCTGGCTGAACCTGCCGCGAGCGAAGAAACTCGTGGAGCCGCATTTCTCGATCTTCTGGAGCCGAGACGTCCCGCGCCGCACCTTCACGGACGAGGCGGGGCGGTCGACCGAGGTGACCGCGATCGCCGGCGCGCTGGAGAGTGCGCGCCCGCCCGCCCCTCCGCCGCACTCGTGGGCAGCGGATCCCGAGAGCGACGTACGCATCTGGACCGTTCGCATGCCGCCCGGCGCGCAGTGGACGCTGCCTCGAGCGTCGGGCGCCGATACCGTACGCACGCTGTACTTCTTTCGCGGCGCCGAGCTCCGCGTGGGCGGTCGGGCAATCGGTTCCGGAAATGCCGTCGTCCTGGACGCCCGAACCCCTGCGCCGCTGGAAGCTCAGGGGGACGCATGCGAGCTCCTGCTGCTCCAGGGCCGCCCCATCGGCGAGCCCGTCTTGCAATACGGGCCGTTCGTGATGAGCAGCCGCGCCGAGATCGAGCGCGCCTTCGCCGACTACCAGCGCACGCGTTTTGGCGGATGGCCCTGGGCGACCGAGGAGCCGGTCTTCCCGCGCGGGGACGCGCGCTTCGCTCGATACGCCGACGGGCGATTCGAGCCAGGGCCTTCCTGACCCAGTGCCGCCTCATCCGGGTTCGCACCAAGACCATCCGAACTAACCCGCCGGCGACCGCGATCGTCCGGACGGCGGCAAGCCCTAGCGCGCCCGCTCATGCAGCGGGGGCTCCAGCTCAACCTGATTCCCGCTCTGCGCCACCCGCCGGGCGTGGCTCGCACGCGTGTTGCCTCGGTGTTCCCCAGGCCCAAACGCGCGGGCTGAGCCAAGGAGCCAGGCATGAAGTTCTTCATCGATAGCGCCAACGTGGCGGAGATCCGAGAAGCGGCCAGCATGGGTTTTCTCGATGGCTGCACCACCAATCCGAGCCTGCTCGCCAAGGCCGGGCGCCGCATCGAGGATGCTATCCCCGAGATCTGCGAGATCGTGAACGGTCCGGTTTCGGCCGAAGTGATCTCCACCGAGTACGAGGCGATCTTGAGAGAGGGGCGCTCGCTGGCGAAGCTCCACAAGAACGTGGTGGTGAAGGTGCCTCTCCTGGTCGACGGGCTGAAAGCCGTTCGGACGCTGCGGCAGGAGGACATTCGCGTCAACGTGACTCTGTGCTTCAGCGCGACCCAGGCCCTCCTCGCGGCGAAGACGGGCGCGACGTACGTCTCACCGTTCCTCGGCCGCATCGACGACGTGTCCGAGAACGGCATCGAGCTCCTCGCCCAGATCGTCCGCATCTTCGAGAACTACGATCTGCAGACGCAGATTCTCGCCGCGAGCATCCGCAGTCCTTTGCAGGTCGCGCTCGCTGCGGAGCTCGGTGCGCACTGCGCGACCATGCCGATCGGCGTACTCCGCCAGCTGCCGAAGCACCCGCTCACCGACATCGGTCTGGCGAAATTCATCGCCGACGCGCGCCGCTGATCTTCCGGACTCCGACCCCTCGCCTCATCCTTCAGGTCGCGCGGAGGCGACCGGCGCGCTCGAAGAGGAGGGCCCGGTTCGTCGGCAGCGGATGCGTCCAGGCGCGAAGTACCAGCCCGTTGGCTGCGCCCGCTTCGCGGAACCACTCGAGCGGGATCAGGTTCACCGCGAAGCCGGTACACCGCTTCTCGAGGACGTATGCCCAGCCGGTCGGCCCGGCTCGTGGCGCACAGACGACGAGCCTGCCCCTCGGGGCGACCAGCGCAGCCAGGTTGGCGAACGCCGTCCACGGCTGGAGGACGAACTCGAGCACCCCGGCGCAGACCACGATGTCCCAGGTTCGACCGGTCACGAGCGACTCGACATCGGCGACCCACGCCTCGTCGACGCGCCCGACCAGGCGGCGCACCATACCGGGAGCTGCGTCGACCGCCGCCACCTTGAGCCCGGCTCGTTTGGCGGCGAGCGCGAAGAACCCACCGCCGCAGCCCACGTCGATCGCCGTGCTCTTCGACCGATCTTCGAACCGGGCGTACGCGAGCACCGCGTTGCGCTCGCGGGCCCGCAGGCGGCCGAGAGGGCCCCGCCCGACGATGCCGTCGTAGTCGCGTGAGAGTCGTTCGTAGTGGTCGATCGCCCGCTGCTTGTCGAGGTCGCGTACTCGTCTCATGGCCAGTGCCGGTTGGCGCCTTGCAAGAGAAAAGCCCCCTCACAGTCGCGACTGGGCCGCCGTGTGCAACAATGTGCAACAATCGTTCGGCGCCCGGCTCGGCGCTCGGCAATGCTTCGCGCCAACCCCCTTCGTAGCGCCGCATTGGCGGCAGCAAGCGCGGGCGCCCTCCTGCGTTGCGCGCAGCTGTCGGAGCCGTCCCGGAGCGCAGTTCGCGTGAACGAGGCTGGCATCGCGGGGGACTCCTCGGGCATGGACGCGGGGTCGCCGGGCGACACGTACCCGGCGTTCAAGCCGGACGTGGGCCGCATCGTCAAAGGCAGCGGCTACGCGATGCACGACCCGGTCTTCGTCGCCGTGACGTGGAACTCCGACCCCTCGCAGTCGCTGATCGACGCGTTCGTCGAGGGCCTGGGCCGGAGCGCCTACTGGCAAACCGTCGCCCAGGAATACGGCCTCGGCGCGGCGGTCGGCGGGGCATCGAATCGGGTGCACATCGCCGACAAGGCGCCACCGACCCTGACAGAGACGTCGGACGCCAGGAGCGATCTCTGGATGCTCATCACGGCCAGTGCCGGTACGACCTGGCCCGCATCGACCAAGGACACCGCGTACGTAGTGTTCGTCCCGCCCGGGACGCGGCTCCTCGTGGAGACTGGCGACGCCGGAGCGGCGAGCGCCTGTAGCCAGGGCATCTACGGGTACCACGGCGCCGTCAAGAGCGGCGACGACGAGATCGCCTACGCGGTGATACCGAGCTGTCGGCCCAAAGGCAGCCCCGTTCCGCAGCTGTCCACCATCGCGATGAGCCACGAGCTCGTCGAGACGGCGGCGAATCCCTTCGGGATCCGTCCGCCCCTCGACAGCACAGGCTGGTACGGCTTCGACCCGTCGCACTTCGCCTTCGCCTACTTCAGCGAGCTCCAGGCGGAGCTCGCGGACGTCTGCGAGTTCGCGTCTCCCTCGTTCTTCATGGGAGACAATGCGTTCCCTTACTTCTTGCAGCGCGTCTGGTCCAACGCCGGGGGCGCAGCCGGTCATGACCCGTGCGTTCCCCCGCCCGCGAGACCGTACTTCAACGTAACGCCCCTCGATCTCGGCGACGTCCAGGTCACCGTCCCGGCGAGCGTGAGCGGCGCCGCGGCGACCACGTTCGCCACCCGCGGACTGCGCCTGGCCGACGGGCAAACCGGCAGCTTCGCGGTGGGGTTCTACAGCGACCAACCCACTGCCGGTCCGTGGTCGGTCGGCGTGTCGCCGGGCAACCCCATCCTGGCGCAGGGCGACGCCGGCGACCGGCTCGCCCAAAGCAACCCTTCTCGACTGCAAGCGTCCATCGATCGGGCGATGGGACAGAACGGCGACACCGCCCAGGTGACCGTGACCGTGATGACAACCGGCAACGCCTTTCAGGGCGAGCTCTTGACCCTCACGTCGACCCTCGACGGCGTCTCGAACACCATGCCCGTCTGGATCGGCGCGCAGTGACGGCGTGCTCGCGCTCGTCCGGATGCGATATAGGGAGGCCATGCCGAAATCGAGCGATGCTTTGCGGACGCGCCTCGTTACCGCCTTCGTGTTCGCGCTGCTTGCCGCGTGTCACCGCGCCCCGACGGGCGCGCCGACCGACGCGTCGGCCGCCGACGCCATGGCAGCAACCGCGCCGGTCCCCGCCGCGCCGTTCCCCCAGCCCGAGGGTCCCCGCGCGTTCGTGAGCAACGAAGCATCCGGCGACATCTCGGTCATCGACCTCACCGCCCGACGCGTGGTCGCCACCATCCCGGTGGGCAAGCGCCCTCGCGGAATCCAGCGCTCTCCCGACGGCCGCTTCGTT
>CALKVG010000523.1 GCA_937998045.1 uncultured Myxococcales bacterium | reverse complement strand
CCGTCCGGACGGGCAATTCGAGGAGGGTCGGCGTCGCTCGCGGGAGGTCGAAGCCACTCGGCGCCTCGACGTCGGCGGGTAGCTCCATTGGAATGGTCTGCTGCGACTCTGGCCTGGCCGCCGGGTAGCCGCGGGCGATCGCGATGTGAGGTGCGATCTGTTCGTGCAGCGTTCCGCGCAGCTCGTCTTCGACCGGGGATCGCTCCGCCACGACCGAGAAACGACCGCCCCGCAGCGAGAGGCTGGCGCCCAATGCTTCTTCGCCCCGCAAGACTGATCCGTCAGTCGCCAAGCGTACCGCCGCGCGTGGCGCTCCGTCTCGGATCCGGATCTCGTAAAGGTGTGCGGCGTCGCGCAACGTCACACGCGCGTCGCGTCGCGCATCACAGACCGCGCGCAGCAGCCTGTATGGCGCCACCGCGTCGAGCACGCCGCGGGCGGGACCTGCCTGCCGGAGGCCGCGCTCGAGCCTCGCGTGGGCGGAGAGCGCTGCGCGGACACACCGGAGCACTTCCTCAGGCGTCGCACGCTTGGTCAGGCGGCCAACCGCGTGCGTGGAGCGCGACGCGTCGGACAACCAATCCTCTTTCCACGAGAGAAGCACCACCGGCACGTCGGCCAAGACCGGATCGGCGCGCAAGGCTTCGCAGAGCCGGACACCGTCGAGCCTCGGCATCCGAATGTCTGTCAAGACGGCGTCGGGCACCAAGCGCCGTGCGGTGTCGAGCGCTTCTTCTCCATCGCTCGACTCGGCGACGTCGCAACCGGCCGATCGCAAGACATCGGCGAAGAACCAGAGGGCTGCCGGATCGTCGTCCGCGACGAGGACCCGCTTTCCGGGCAGCTCAACCGCCTGGGCCAACGCTTCTTGCTCCTTCGCCGCGTGCGTGCGGGCCTCTTCGGCGTGCACCCATTGGTCCTCCCATGCTTCCTCGCACGCGTGTCGCAGCGACTCGGAGGACGCAAGCGCCACGCGCGCTCCGAGCGCCGACAAGCGTGCGACTTGCTCGCCGCGGGCGTCTTTCGGCCAGGCTACGAAGGACGCGCCGGCCATTGACGGCTGGCCCGCGAGCAACTCCAGGGTGCAAGCCGCGTCCGACGGGTCTCCGCCAATGACCACGAGGGCAGGCCGTTGGGTGCGTGCGCGCGAGATGGCTTCCCGAGCCGTCGTTGCCTTCTGGTACGCGAAACTTTCCCCCCAGTGGGCGAGCGCTCCGGCAATGGCGCTCGTATCCGCGCTCACTGCGAGGATCACGCCAGTTCGAGGGCTCTCGCGCGCACCTTTCGAGGCATTTCGTACCATGTCCCCGAGCTACCACGAGGTCACTTGCGCGGGCCAAATCTCGGCGAAGTCCGTCGGCCTACACGTTCCCGTTCGCTCACGGGAGGAACCGCGCCGCCCGCAGGGCCGTCAACGTGGCCGCTCCGAGCACGCCGGCGACGACGTCGTCGAACACGATGCCCCATCCGCCGGGCAACTTTTCGAAATTGCGCACCGGCCATGGCTTGGCCACATCCAGTATCCGGAAGGCGATGAAGCCTACCGCCACGGCGTGCCAGGAGAGCTCTCCCATAGGCAGCATGGTGACCAGCATCCCAGCCACTTCATCGACGACGACGACTTGCGGATCCTTCCTTCCGACTTCTCGGGCCACGACCTGGGCAGCCCAGACCCCTACTACTGTAACCGCGAACGCGGCGGCGCCGACGCCACCGCGGCCCCAGCGGATAGCCAGCCAGTAGATCGGGACCGCTCCGAGCGTGCCCATGGTTCCCGGGGCGCGCGGCACAAGGCCGCAGCCGAACCAAGTGGCGATAACCCACGCGGCGCTGCGCACTGGCGTCATCAGGGTGCGCCGCCCGATGTGTCGAGCGCGGTCGCGGGGCGGGCAGTGCGCGTATGGAAACATCGCTCGACCGTGCGAACTCCCGCGACGACACAGATGCAATAAGCAATCCCCGCGAGAGCGTCGAGAATCCAGTGGTGATCGAGGTAAACGGCGGAGAAGCACATGAGCGCGAAGAACGCGGATGTCGCGGCTCGCCACCCTGGAGTGAAGAGCGCCCAGCCCTCGAGGACGACGAGCAACGCGTAGGCACAGTGCAGGCTGGGCATCGCTCCGAAGACGTCGCTCGCGCGGCCGTACATGCCAGCAAAGTAGGGTATGCCCAGCCAGGCGTCGACCCGCGCCAAGTTGGTCCCCTCGCTGGCTGAGGCGCCCATGTCCACGACGCAGCCGTGCGTGTGGTAGTACCAAGGGGGCGCGGCTGGATAGAGGTGATACGTGACGAACCCCGCGACATTCAGCGCGAGGAAGCACCAACCGAAACGAACCATCCGCGAATAGTCGCGGACGTAGAGCCAGATCGCGCAGGCTACGCAGACGAGGATGAACGTGGCGTACGGGATGGCACAGATTCGGTCGATCGCCGGCGACCAATGGACCTGGAGCCAGTCATGCACCGTGCCCCGCTGGCCGGCGACGTTCACTCCAAACAGCGCAACCTCGTGTTCTCGCAAGTCGCAGTCATGGACCGTCTGCGGCGATACGCCGACTCGCTCTACCAGGCGCATCGAATCGTAGAGGAGCCCAACGAGGCCCAGCGGATAGGCGCCGACGAGCAGTTTCCGCATGCTCGGTCCTCCGGCGCAAAGCGCTACGACGACCACGACGGCTATGACGTTCTCCCAGTGGCCCTGGCCGCGCGCAAAGGACCATATGCCGTCCGCGGCAAACGGCAGCGGCGCCAACCCGACCCACCAGGGAGACAGCGGCCGGACGTGCCGCCAACTTCGGCTCACGCGCGGCTGTCTCCTTCGCCTCGCCAGGACTCCGAGCGCTTGACCAGATCGAAGACCTCACGGAGGACCGCAATGCCATTGTGAACGGTGGCCGCATCGATGGTGAGCGCGGGCTGGATTCGAAAGCTCGGTGAGTAGGCCATCGTCAGGAGCCCCCGTTGCAGGCATGCGTCGAAGATCGTGCGGGCCGCCCGGCGCGACAGTGGCTCCTTCGTTCGCTTGTCCCGCACGAGCTCCATCGCGATGAGGAGACCGCGGCCCCGCACTTCGCCGACGAACGGATACTCGTCCACGAAGGATCGCAGGGCCTCGAGCATGACGGTGCCTACCACGCGCGCATTCTCGACCAGCCCCTCGTCCTCGATCGCGGCGATCGCGGCGGCGCCGGCTGCTGCCGCGAGCGGGTTCCCGCCATAGCTCGACGATGAACCACTGGGAGCGCTCCATGGCCTCGCGGCGGCGATGTCATCGCGAGTCAGGAGGCCCGACAGGGGAAAGCCACCGCCGAAAGCCTTTCCGATGGTGACAATGTCGGGCGTAACGCCTGAATGATCGACACCCCACCAGCGTCCGGTGCGTCCGAAGCCGGTAATCATCTCGTCCGCCACGAGCAGCGCGTCCAGCTCTTTCGCCAGTGACTTCACCGCCGGAAGGAAGTCGTCAGGTGGGATCACGTTCCCCGCCGTGCCCTGCATGGGCTCGACGACAACAGCAGCAATCGACCCGCAGGAAGCCATCTTCAGCTGCTTGCGTCCAACCTCGACGCAGGCGAGCCCGCACGACGGGTGACTCGAACCCAGCGGACACCGGTAGCAGTCCGCGTACGGCACGAGGTGCGCCCCCGGCGCCACGGGTCCCAGGCCCTCCTTGTACGTGGAGCCCATCAGGCTGAGTGCCCCCATCGTCTTGCCATGGAACCCCCCCCAGAAGGACACGAACTCGTGCTTTGCGGTGTAGCTCTTGGCGAGTCGCAGAGCGCTCTCGACTGCCTCAGCCCCGCCCGAATAAAGCTGGAGCCGATGAAGCTCGCGGGCGGGCGCGTGCGCTGCCACGCGCTCGATCAGTTCCACCCGCGCCTCGCTGGTCAACGAGCCAATGTGTGCTCGTGAGGCCTGCTTCTGGATCGCCCCGACCACACGCGGGTGCGCGTGCCCGAGAGCCCCCACTCCGATGCCGCCGATGAAGTCGAGCAGCGTGTTGCCATCGACATCCGTCACCGCGCTGCCGACGGCGTGATCGATCGCCACCCCGGACATGAGGGCGTAACCTTGAAGCCCGGGGGCGATATGGCGGTCTTCGCGCCGACGAAGTTCGCGGCTCCGGGGGCCGGGCACGACCGTTCGAAGGTGGATGCGTTGGTCCCGAGGGGAGTCCGGCGCTTTCATCGCGGGGTACGCTCGCGAAAGACGAACCAGCGCTGCGCGGGGAAATTCCAAAGCAGACTCACCGTGATCGAGACGACGACGCGAGCGGCAACGTAGGGCACGAGGACGGTGTCGTGCATGACGTGTTCCCCAAGGGCGTTCCACCCTGCGCTCGCGCCCGACACCAGGGCATATCGCGCGGCCTGGCCCACCCAAGGGCGACCGCGCGGACGAAAGACCCAGACCCTGCCGAGAAGGAAATTGCTCACGCCGCCCACGCAAGCGCCGATGGCCGTCGCGACGACCGGATTGAGCCCGCGCACCTCGACGAGCAGAACCATCGTGGCGAAGTCGAGTGCAGTCGCCACAAGGGCACCGAGTTGGTGCCGCGCCAGCATTGTCCAGGTACTGCCCGTTCGCGGCGAGCGCTCGGCCGCCAGCGCCCCCGAACAGGAGGCATACGGTTCCCCGGTGCTTGGGAGGCTAGCGGACGTGGGCGTGCCGTGCGGCTGCATGCACGTCCCCTCGCGGATTCGTTCGCGCTCGCGACGCCGCAGGGCGCGCTACCGCGCGAACCATCGCCCGGAGCCGCGCCACCGCAGACAGATTGCCGAGTCCCCCGACGAGGGCGAGCGCCACGATGAGAGAGGACTGCTCGGTCCACGCCGGAAGTCCAGGAAGGGCGCGCCGCAGCGCGACTGTCACAGGCACCAGGGCTACGCCGAGGACGAGGTATACGGCGCGCTCCTGGCGGCGCATGATTCCGCGTGGAACGGTGACGCCCATCGCCTCTCCCTTCGCCGTGGCGTAACTCACCATGATGGCGCCGGCCGTGGCCATTAGCGTCAGCATCAGCAAGGGTGCGCTGTGGCGTACGTTGATGGCGATGCCGCCCAAGAAGAGCAGCTCGGTGTAGCGATCGATCGTCGCGTCGAGGATTTCCCCGGAATCGCTCGCGGTGCCTGTCTCCCGCGCGATCATTCCGTCCAGGCCATCGCAGATTGCCGAGACCGCGCTGAGCGCGGCCCCGAGCCCGAAAGCCCCATCCGCGAGCGCCACGGCGGCACCGGCCGCGAACCCGAGCGACGCCCACGAGACCGCGTTCGGTCCGATGCCCAGCGCTATGCACGCTCGAGCGGCCGGGCGCATCGTCCAGTAGCCCATTTCGAGAACGCCTCTCCCGAGAAGCAGCGAGGAGCCGGCTTGAGCGACGCGTGCGTGTCGCGCGGGGCCGACGATTGCCAGCCGTCTTGCATACGCGGCCGCTGCGACGAGCAGCACCACGACGAGCGCCGCCGAGCAGGCGAGATCGATCACGCCGCCTCGTCCTCTGAGAGGGCACGAAGCGCCCGCTCACGCGACCGGTCCGCCGCCGAAGCATAGGCCTCGGAGATGAGCTCGACGCAGCGTACGCTCGCCTCGACCTCTCGACCCGCGTAGTCGCCGGCTGCGACGGCGAGGGCAAACTGGTCGAAGAGGGATCGGAACCAGTCCACGTGGCTTGCATCCATCCAGGACGACACGACCTGCTCGGTCCTGAATTCCCAGCTTGCCTGCCCGGTCTGACTGCTCATAACCGCAACTTCAACGTCGTCGTCTTCGACGCGCACTGCACCGCGCTCTCCGTGGATCGTGTAGAGGACCCTGCGAACACCTGCCGTCCAGGAGAGGTGCGCGGTGGCGGTCCCTTGAGGAAACGTCATCGCGCAAGCGAAGTTGTCCTCCGTATCGGAGTTTCCGAGAGTCGAGACCTTGGCGGTGACCGCTGTGGGGTACGCCCCCAACCAGTCGAACGCCAAATAGAAGGTATGACTGCCGTGATCCATGGCGATGCCCCCACCGGAGAAACGCCGTTCGCGACGCCAATCGGGGCGCCATTCCGCAGCACCTCTCGCGTGCGTGTTGCGGAACGTCTGCAGAGTTACCAGGTGAACGGGGCCGAGGACACCGGAGTCGAGAACGCGGCGGACTGCTTTGACCACTGGAGCATGCTTGTAGTTGTGGCAAGGATAGAGGACGCGTCTGCGATCGCGGGCAAGCGCGGCCAGCGCGCGCGCGTCTTCTGGACGCGTAGCGAGCGGCTTCTCGCAGAGGACGTGCAGCCCCCTCAATAAAGCGTCTGCCGCGACGCGGGCGTGATCGCACGGCGGCGTCGCGACGTCGACGAAGTCGATGCGGCCGCGCTCCGCCTCCAGGAGCTCCGCGTGGGTGGCATAGATGCGGGCATGTGGCAGCGCCGCTCTTGCCTTTTCGCGTCGTTGCGGGCACGTGTCGGCTACCGCCACGATGGGGAATTCCGTCGCTCCGGCGGCCCGGTACGCCGGCACGTGGCCGCGCTCCGCGATGAAGCCGTACCCGACAAGGGCGCCTCGCAGCGCTCGTGGTGGCAGGGAGGGTGTCGGACGGTCAGTCATAGTATTCGGTGCCGAGGTGCGAGATCACTTCTTCGCCCATCATCCAGCGCAGCGTGTTCTTCAATTTCATCAGCTGAATGAAAAGGTCGTGTTCAGGGTGCACCGCCGGAGCGGCCATGGGGCTCTTGAAGAAAAAGCTCAGCCACTCCTGCATCCCGTGAAACCCGGCGCGGGCCGCCAGGTCGAGTAGAAGCGCGAGATCGAGGACGAGCGGCGCGGCGAGGATCGAATCACGGCAAAGGAAGTTGACCTTGATTTGCATGGGGTAGCCCAGCCATCCGAACAGGTCGATGTTGTCCCAACCCTCCTTGGCGTCGCCCCGAGGCGGGTAGTAGTCGATACGTACCTTGTGAACGAGGCCGGCATAGAGCTGCTGGTACAGGTCCGGCTGCAATATGTGCTCCAACACGCCGAGCTTCGACACCTCTTTGGTACGGAAACTGCTCGGGTCGTCGAGCACCTCGCCGTCGCGATTTCCGAGAATGTTCGTGCTGTACCAGCCGCGCAGCCCGAGCATTCGTGCTTTGAACCCCGGCGCAAGAATCGTCTTCAGCAACGTCTGTCCCGTCTTGAAGTCCTTCCCTGCGATCGGGACGCGATGCTCACGAGCGAGCTCCCAGGCGGCTGGGAAGTCGACGCACAAATTGGGCGCGCCGTTGGCGAACGGGACCCGCTCCTTGATGCATGCCCAAGCGTAAATCTGGGCGTTGGAAATCGTGGGATCGTCGTCCTGCAGGCCTCGCTCGAAGCGGTCCACACTCGCGTGCACTGCCGTTGGCTCTATGTAAACCTCGGTGGATCCGCACCAGACGGCGACAAGACGATCGCAGCGGCGATTCCGGCGAAAAGCGCGAATGTCCTCCCGCACCTGAGCCACCATGTCCGCCTTGTTGGTCGCGATCTTCGTATGCGTTCCGCTCAGGCGCCTCACATAACCGGGATAGAAGACGCCGGTCATGGGACGAATGGAACGAAGCTCCTCGTGCACGAGCTCGATGTGACGCTTTTCCAGGACGCTCGCGTGCACGGCTGCATCGAACGCGTCGTCGGGAAAAATGTCCCAACCGCCAAACTCGAGCTCTTCGAGCTTCGCGATTGGAACCAGTTCACGTATCTTCACTGACCGCTTTTCCGTTCGCTTGCCGAGCCGGACGGTTCCCATCTGCGTGAGTGAACCGATGGGCAGCCCATGCCCTTGCCGAGCGAGGAGAACTCCCGCGATCGTGGTGGTCGCGACGGCCCCTAGCCCGGGCAGCAGTACGCCGAGGCGGCCGCTGGCGGGTTCCACGTGATCGGGTCGTCTCATTGGCCGCCCGACGGTGAGACAGCCTCGTTCCGGTCGGTCGCGTCTCCTCCTGCAGACTCCAAACGACGCGCCAGTACGGTGAGCAGTGCTGGGACCGCGACGAGTGCCGCCGCGATGCAGCAGACTTCGCCAAGGACTGCGACGACACCGAACAGCACTAGGCCGCGATTTTCTGCGAGGATCAGCGACGAGTATCCGATGATTGTCGTCGCCGAACAGAGGGCGACGGCGCCCCCGGTCGAACGCAGAACCGCACTCAAATGGGTCCGTCGTCCTTGGGCATAGCGCCCGACGATGTTCACCGCGTAGTCGACGCCGATGCCGAAGGTGATCGGGAACGCGATGAAGTTGGCGAAGTTGATCCGGACGCCGAGCAACATCGTGGCTGCCACGAGCCACGTCACGGCCACGAGAAGCGAAGCGATCACCAGGCCGCTCGCCCATCCGGCGCCGACGATGAGCACCACGGCCAAGACCACGCCGCCCAGCGCTGCGATGCTCGCGCGAGGCCCGTCGCTCCGCACGCCGGCCAAAATGTCTGCGGAGAGCGGCAACGACCCGGCGACGCGTGCCGGTCTGCCGCTAGGACTAGCGCTCCGGGCTGCGTCGCGGAGCGCGTGCACCAAAGCTTCGAGAGGAGCACCTTCCCAGAGGGCATGCGAGGGTCGAGGGAAAACGAGCACCTCGCGCCCTAGCGTCCCATCCCGTTCGCGTAGACCGGCCGTCAGCTGGCCGGGAAGATCGCCGACCGCGATCGGGTCTCGCGTTCCGATAAGTCGATCGAGCTGCGCGAGTTGCTCCGGCTTCATCGAGGCGCGAACGGCGGGCGTGAGGTCCTCGCGCATCGCATCCAGTTCCGCGAGCTTCTCCGCTTGATCCGGGGGCACTACGTCGTCAATGGTGCGGACGGATGCGATCTGCTGCGCCAAGGCAGGCGAATCCCGCAACTTCCGGATCTGCGCGGCGACCGTCCGAGCTTGGTCGACACTGTCGGTCAGGACGACGGTCGGCGTGAGATAGGTTCCAAGCAGCGCTTCCATGCGGCGTCCCCAGTAACCCTCGCCCCGTTCCCATGTGTCGGCCCGTCGCAATCGCGAGAAGTCGGTCTCGATCCATGTCGAATCGAGCGAATGGATCTTGCACGCAGACGCACAAGTCAAAGCGAGAGTGAGAGCTATCAGCGCGCGTGGAGCCCGCGCGACGAGGCGCGCGACGTAAGCCATCGGCGCGAACCGCGGTGACGAAGGTCGGGGCGCCCACGCCCCCTTGAGATCGAGCCACACAATGAGCGGCGGCATGAGCAAGAAGGCGAATGCCCATGAGAGGACCATGCCCAGACCGCCGACGATGCCGAATTGGCGAAAGCCGCGAAATTGGGTCAACGCGAGCGAGCCGTACGACGCGCTCGCGGCCAGTGCAGCTGACAACGTCCCGTTGCGCGCGCCCGCGACGGCCTCCTCGAGGGCAGCCTGGAGAGCGGCGCCTCCTCGGCGTGCTTCGACGTACCGCCCGAGGAGAACGATGCCGAAATTGATCCCGTTCCCGACGATGATGGATCCGAGAAACGCGGTGTTCGAATTGAGCGCCGTAACCGAGAACGGCGGTAGAGACGCGAGCGCGAATGCGGAGCTGACCGCTACGAGGAGCGGCGGAAAAAGGACAAGAATGCTTGGCCACCATCGGTAGTACGCGACGATGGCCGCGACTACGAGCAACACGACTACGGCGCCCGAGATCGACAGGTCCGTGACCAGCGCGCTGGTCTCCTCCACCTGGATCGCGACGTCGCCGGTGAAGCCCAGGCGCATCGCAGGCGCGTATCGTTCCGTCCCGCCCAGCTCGGCGATGTCCCGTCGGATGCGATCGAGGAGCTCGGCGCCGCGCGCCCGGCCGGTATCGAAGTCGCCGAGCTTCACGAGCAAGAGCGACAGGTGGAGCGCCTTGCTCGAATATCTGTCGTCGTCAAACCGGCTCTTGCGCTGGTACCTGTCCTGAATGTCGTGAAAATCGACTGGGGGCGGGGGCTCGTCGTCGTCGAGGAGTGCGCCGGAGGACCGCGCGACCTCGAAGTCTCGTCGCGCCTCGATCTGCGCGCGGATCGTGGCGAGATCCGCCGTGCTCACGTAAAGCGCCGCGTGGTCTTCCACGAAGCGCCGCTCGACCGCGTCGCTCGTACGCACTTCGCTCACCAGCGAAGCCGGGTAGCTGCGCATCCTGTCGGCCAGATCATCCAGGAAGCGTTCGGCCCGAGGTAGCCGCGCGGCGTCGCCGGAGTCGACGATGACGCCAAGCACCTGCACTCCGGGCATGCGGGAGCGCAGCTCTTGGATCGCAACGACGCTCGCCGCGCCGGTCGGCAGCAACTCCTCGAGCTCGCTCCGCAGATGAACGTAGAGCCGCACCGTGCGTACGGTCGCGACCGCGGCCAACGCGAGCGCGACGAACCACAGAGCCCGACCGTGGTGCACCGTCCAGGAGACGAACGCGCGGGCGCGCGTCGAGGAACCGGTCGATCCGAACCGAGCCACGGCTCAGCGAACGCGCACCGCGCGAGGCGCGGCGACCGCATTGGACTCACGCCTGTCCTGGAGCACGACTCTGTCGAGAGGGAGAGGGGTCACGGCCGAACGGGTGCGTTCGGCTGCAGGCGAGGGTGAGTGAGTTACTGCGAGGACGCGAAGCCGCGAGATCGCAGATGCGTTTGCGCCGAAGGCCAGGATGCCGAGGGCGCCTACGAGCGGGGCGCGAGCAGTCCACCACGGGAACGACCAAACGTTCGCGGCGGCCACGAGGAGCGCCGCAAAGGTGACGCCGACACAGACGACGATGGCGCGCTCCGGACGACGCATGAGGCCCGGCGGCGGGGAAACGCCCAGCGCCTCGGCCTTGGCGCTCGCGTAGCTCACCATGAACGAACCCGCGAGCGCGAGGAGCGCGAGGACGAGGATCGGGGCGGACGCGCGAAAGAGAACCGCAAGCCCTCCGAGGAAACAGAACTCGCCGTAGCGATCGACCGATGCGTCGAGCAGCGCGCCGCCGACGGAGGACGACTTGCCTCGCCGCGCAACGAGGCCGTCGAGAGCGTCGCCAAGGCAGGATACGGCTACGACCGGTGCCGCGAAGGCGAACTCGCCCGAGGCGAGGAGACTTCCGGCCGCGACGGCGAGCACCAACGAGGCGACCGTAACCGCGTTGGCCGAAACCCCGGCGCGGACGAGCCAGTCCGCTGCACCATCGAGCCTGAGCAGCAGCGCATCGGATAAGGCGCGGGGCACGAGCGGCGAACCGCGCAGATTGCTTTTTTGGGCAGAGCGTGAATCACGCATGGATGAGAACGACCTTCGCGCCGGCCTGTGCTGACCGAGCTTGAGCAAAGGCGCGACCACGTTTACGCCCCTTTACACTCCGCCGGTTCGATGAGTATTCCCTGCGATCAGTGTCGCAGCGCCACAAGATCGAGCGCGGCTAGATGACGAACGGCGGGGGGGCTCCGACGAGCGGCTTCGGCAAAGGCACGAGCCGCGGCGGTTCGGTTTCGGCGTCAGGGCTTGGGGCCGACGCCAATCGGACGGGACTCGTCGTTGCCCCACTCGTTCCACGAGCCGTCGTAAACGGAAACGTCGCTGCGACCGAGCAGCTGCAGCGCTTGAAGGGGCACCGTGCAAGAAACGCCCCCGTTGCAGTAGACGATCACTTCGGCGGGCATCGTTGCGATGTCAACGCCTGCGTCGGCGAAGGCGCGAGAAAGCTCCTCCTGCGAGAGAAAGGTCCCCGTAGCTGCGTTCACGAGCTTGGCGTAGGGAACGTTGCGTGCGCCCGGAATGTGTCCCGCGCGCACCGCGGCACTTGCGGCACCGCTGTACTGCTCAGGTGGGCGAGCGTCGATGAGCAGGACGTTCTCCTTGCCCAGGGCTGCCGCCACGTCGTCGGCGCTTCGACGCAGCTCAGGTCGCAGCATGGGCGTGAACTGCGCCCGCGGGCGTTGAGGAATCTCCTGCGAGGTGGCGCGGCCCTCCGCGAGCCAACGCGCCCATCCGCCATCCAGCACCCGCACCGCGTCGTGCCCGTGATATCGCAGCGCCCAGGCGAGCCGTCCGGCGAAGATGTGCTTGTAGTCGTCGTAAGCGACGACGAGGGTTCGGTCGCCAATTCCGAGCGCGGCCATCTTGGCTGCGAAGGCGTCGGGTCGCGCAATCTGCGCCGGTACGGGATCTTCCAGGTCGACGATGTCGCGAGTCCAGTCCACGAACACAGCGCCCGGTATGTGCGCTGCCCTGTAGTCGTCCTCTTTTGCGATGTAGCGAGGTTTGTTCCCCGGCGGCAGCACCTTGCCGCGCATGTCCACCACGCACAGGTCGGCGGCATCTAGATGCCCCGCGAGCCATTCGGTTGTAACGAGGACGTCCCCCGGACCGTTCACGGCGCGTGCTTCTCGATCATTGCAGCGAGGCGCGGCACCGCCGATTCGACGTTCTTCTTGGCGCTCGCGCGAAGCTTTTCGTACGTCCCCTTGACCATACCGCTCTTGGCGCGCTTCGCCTTTTCGTCGGTGATGGACAGGAGGGCATCGGCTACACGCGATCCGTTCGCGGTCAGGTGCTCGCGTACACCCCGGCCGTTGCTCTTGGCCTCCTGATAGATGGGCTCCATCGCGTGCGCGAAGTCGGGCAGCAAGTCCGTGACGACTTGGCGGACGAACCCGGGTTTGATGCCCTGGACCGTCTTGTACCCTGCTTTGATCGCCAACCCGGTAAGTCCGCCCTTGTCTTGCACTTCGGCCTCGATGAGCGCGAGGCAGTCTTCGACCACGGCGTGCCTCTTCTCTTCGGCGGTCAGTGCTTCGGTCAGGTTAGGCATCGGAGGCGCATCCTTTCGAAGCTCGCGACTTACCACAATTCGGGCTGCCGGGGTCGGTTGACACTTTGCGTCAACTAGGTCAAAGAGGGTTCCAGGCGGGTGTGGCACGCATGGGCGGGAAGAAGGTAGCCGTCAACGGCAACGGCTCGGCGCCCGGCAAGCGGGAGCGCGTCGCCATCGTGAAGGGCCTGCGAACGCCGTTCGCTCGCCAGGGCAGCGCCTATGCCCATATGAGCGCCCTCGACCTCGGGAGGTTGGTCGTACGCGAGCTCCTGGCGCGAGCCGAGCTGCAACCGTCTGAAGTGGACCTCCTCGTGTACGGACAGGTAGTCCCTAGCGTCGAGGCGCCGAACATCGCGCGCGAGATCGTCCTCGGGACCGGTATGCCGAAGGACATCCAGGCCTTCAGCGTGAGTCGCGCTTGCGCGACGAGCCTGCAGGCGATGACGAGCGCGGCGGAAGCCATGCTTGCGGGGCAATGCTCCGTCGCGGTGACCGGCGGAGCCGACAGCATGAGCGAAGTTCCGCTGATGTTCAGCCGCGGCCTGTCCAGGGCGGTTGCCGAGGCACGCAGCGCGCAGACGCTCTCGGCGAAGGTCCGTCCGTTCGCGAAGCTCTCCTGGCGAGAGCTTCTGCCGGTCGTGCCCTCTGCACGGGAACCGTCCACCGGGTTGCTCATGGGCGAGTGCGCCGAGAAAATGGCGAAGGAAGCCGGGATCGGACGCGAGGAGCAGGACGCGTTCGCTCATCGCAGTCACGTCCGCGCGGCGAGAGCGTGGGACGCTGGCGTCTTTGCCGAGGAGGTCATGCACGTGATTCCTCCGCCGGACTTCGACCGCCCGATCGCCGCGGACAACGTCGTCCGCCGCGACTCGACGCCAGAGGCGTACGCAAAGCTCGAGCCAGCGTTCGATCGCGCATACGGCACGGTGACGGCCGGCAACTCCTCCCCGCTTACGGACGGCGCGGGCGCGCTGCTCCTCATGACCGAGTCCAAAGCGAGGGCCCTGGGGTACGAGCCTCTCGGATACTTGCGATCGTGGGCATACGCCGCCGTCGATCCCGGAGGCTGGATGCTCATGGGGCCTTCCTACGCCACGCCGACGGCTCTTGAGGCGGCGGGTGTCAAGCTCAAGGACCTCGACGTGATCGACATGCACGAGGCGTTCGCCGCTCAGGTCATCTGCAATACGAAGGCCTTCGCCTCGAAGAAGTTTGCGGCTGACCGCCTCGGTCGTACCGAAGCCATCGGCGAGATCGATCCCGAACGCTTCAACGTTCACGGAGGGTCGATCGCGCTCGGCCATCCCTTCGCCGCGACGGGAACGCGCATCATCATCACGGTATTGCACGAGCTCCGTCGGCGCGGTGGAGGGCTCGGCCTGGCCACCGCGTGCGCCGCCGGTGGGCTCGGGGCAGCGATCGTCCTGGAGGCGCCCTCGTGAGCTCGGCGCTTGTCGTCGAGTCGGAGCGGCTCGACGCGCGCGTCCTCTCGTTCGACTTGCGTCGAGACGGCATCGCCGTGGTCAGCCTCGAGGCGCGTCGCGACAAGCACAACGCGATCACGCCGGCTCTTTGCGCACAACTCGTCGGCGCGATCGAACGCGCCGAGCAAGATCCGAGCGTCGCCGGCGTGGTGCTCGCGAGCGCAAGGACGGGATTCGTCGAATGCACGAACGCCGACGTGCTCAAGGCCATCAAATTCGCCACGGACGCGGAGCGATTCGCCCGGGAAGTGAGCCGAGCCTTCGCCCGCATCGCAGCGTTGCGCAAGCCGGTCGTCGCCGCGGTGCACGGGCCCGCGTTCGGCGGCGGCTTCGAGCTCGCGCTGGCGGCGCACGCGGTCGTGGCGAGCGATCACCCCAAGACGTCGTTTGCGCTCCCCGAAGTGCGCCTGGGCCTCATTCCGGCTGGCAACGGCGTCCTGCGGGTCGCGCAGCGAGCGGGACTCCGCGCTGCGATCGACCTGGCGACGACGGGGAAGCCCGTGGGCGTGCTCTCAGCCCGACGCGCCGGTCTCGTGGACGACGTATGTCCGCAGGCCATTCTCTTGGAGGCCGCGGCGCGACGCGCGAAAGCGCTCGTCGGGCGGGGTCCGCCGCCGACGGACCGGCGCGACGGCCTCGCGCGCCTGGTCGAGGAAAACCCGATCGCGCGCGCGCTCGTCTTCCAGCGAGCGCGGCGACACGTGAGAGCGCGCACGCACGGCCACTGCCCCGCTGCCGAACGGATCCTCGACGTGCTCGAGAGATACGCGAGCCGCGGCTTCGAGGCCGCGGCGGAGCTGGAAGCGAAGATCTTCGGCGAGGTGGTCGTCAGCGAGACGGCGCATCGGTTGATCGAGGTCTTCTTCGCGACGCGCGAGCTCGCAAAAGACCGCGGCATGAGCGAGCTCGCCGAGCCGCGTCCGGTACAGAACGCGGTCCTCGTGGGCGGTGGCCGGATCGGCTCGGGGGTGGCCCACGCGTCGGTGTCGGCAGGCGTCGCCGTCCGTCTCAAAGAGGAGGACGACGCGCGCGCGGGCCTCGCCATGAAGAGCGTGCGCCGGCTGGTCGAGGAGGTCTGCGGTGCCGGAGCCGAGACGGCGCTGGAGCGGCAGCGCACGATAGCGCTGCTGTCGGTCACCGCAGACGTTTCCGGCATGCGTACGGCGGACATCGTCATCGAGGCCGTCCCCGAGACCCTCGCCCTGAAGCAGACAGTCCTCCGCGATGTCGAGCGCCTCATCGAGTCGACCTGCGTCTATGCATCGACCACCTGCTCGATTTCGATCGCGCAGATTGCTCAGGCAGCGAGTCGACCGGACCGGGTCCTGGGGATGCACTATTTCCACCCGGTCTCGAAGGTGGAGCTGGTCGAGATCGTCCGCGCCGACAAGACCGAGCCGTGGGCTGTCGCGACGGCGGTCGCGCTCGCCCGAAGACAACGCAAGACACCCGTCGTCGTGAAGGACGGTCCCGGTTTCTTCACGACGCGGATCATGACGCCTTTGCTCGTCGAGGCTGCGCTCCTCGTCGGAGAGGGAGCATCGATCGAATCCGTCGACTCCGCCCTCCTCGATTGGGGGTTCCCCCTCGGGCCGTTGCAGGTGATCGACGACGTGGGGCTGGAGATGAGCTTGCACATCGCTCAGCTCCTCCACGCCGCGTTCCCCGAGCGAATCGCACTGCCGATGGCGATCGACAAGCTGCTTGCCGCCGGCCGGCGCGGGCGCACCAGCGGTCGTGGTTTCCATCGATACGAATCGCTCGCCGGCGCGCGCGAGGCGCGGAAATCCGTCGACGCCGACGTGTACGCGGTCTTGGGCGTGGCGCCGACCACTCGCCTCCCCGTCGAAGAAATTCAGATGCGCTGCGCCCTCGCTCTCGTGAACGAGGCCGTTCGTTGCGTCGGCGACGGCGTCGTGAGGAGCCCCCGCGACGCGGACCTGGCCGCGATTCTCGGCCTTGGATTCCCTCGCTTTCGAGGAGGTCCCATGAGGTACGTCGACGCGATCGGGGCTGCAGAGACTCTGCGCCGGGTGCAGAGCTACGCCGACCGTTTCGGCGAGCGATGGCGGCCCGCGCCCCTTCTCGTGCAAATGGCGAAGAAGGGCGAGCGCTTTTATCCGTAGCTCGCGAGTGCGCGGGCCAAACTAGAACGCCGCACCCACCGACAGAAGCGCGCGCGGGCGCAGACCCGATCCGTACGCGAAGTCGTGCCACGGGTGATTCGCGAACTCGAATCGCGGCTCGATGGTGTCGACCGTGTATTGCGCCCCGACTCCCGCGCCGACGGCGAAGTTGCCGAGCAGGATTGCCTGGTAGCCGGCGTCGATGGCGCCTCCAAGCTCGACGAACTGCGTGTCGTTCGAAAGGTCGAGGGGCGGCGGTGCGGTGCTCGTGTGCTGGTATTCGAGCTCCGCGGCCACGAAAGACGCCCCGAGGAACACCCCGTGCGGTCCGTGCGTGCCGGAGTACCAACGGTACCCGATCTCGCCGCCGAAGCCCGTGATCTGGTCGGCGACGCCGGGGAGCGCGTACATCCCGAAGGGCGTCACGTGGACCGCGTGGTGCGGCTCCGGGAGAAACTCGAGATCCGCGCTGTATCGTCCGATCGCGAGGCCGAGAGGATTGCCCTGCACGGCGATCGACTTGAACCGGATGCCCTCGTCGATGTCCTGCGCGCGCGCCGCCGGCGGCGTCGCCAGGGCGGCGAGAAGGAGCGCGCCGGAGACGGGAGTAGCCGGGCGAGGCAAGAGGCCCACCATGTTAACGCCGCACGCGACAAACTGCTGCTCGTTATGGCGGCCCTGCTACGCTGTACCATCCCATGGTCCGGCGCCGCGTGTGGCTGGTGGGCAGCTTGGTCGGCTTGGGTCTCGCGCTCGGCTGGATGGCCCGCCCAGGTGCGCCCGACCCGCGCCTCGACGTCGTCCGTGTCGCGCCTTCGTCGGCGCCGCCCGACGACTCGTCGCCGGCCCCCGCCGGAGACGACGTGCGATCGCACGCTTTTCGCGTCCCCGCCGGACAGGCGCCTTCTCTCGCGTGCGATGCGGCACGGGCCATCGTCGCCCAGGCTCGGGCGCAGCTTGCCTATCCGCCCGACGTCGTCGACGCGAAGTCCTTTGCCGGCGCCGCCGCCGACTGGCTCGATCCCTACGGGCTCTGGAGCGTGGCACCCGACACGCCCGTCGGCCCGGCATTCGACAGACACGCGGCGGCGCTGCTGGCGGATCTCGAAGGGCGAGGCAGCCGCGATTGCGCCACCGCGCGACTCCTGGGCAGCGAGCTCGTCGCGTGGGTCGGCGAGCTCCGTGCGACGTTCGACGAAGCCGGCGAGCACCCGGCCCGCGGGGAAGGCGCGGAGGAATCCGCGGCCGCGCCGGCTTTCGAGGGGAACACCGTCACGCGGCCGGCAAAGTCGCTCGCAGCCACGCTGGGGAGAAGGCTGGCCGTCATAGAACGCGAGTTCGGCGCGGCGTCACGTGCGTACGTCGAAGCTGCGCGCAAGCGATACTTTCCGGCGCTCGGTCAGGACGGCTGGGCCGAAGTGGTCCTCGCGTCGGCGGTCCGAGCGTACGTCCCGATGATCGACCCGCACGGCGCGTGGGCGCCGCTCGACGAAGAGTCGAGCGTCTATGAAGTCGACCTCGAAGCTCGACCGCCGTCGCGCCTCTGGGACAAAGCGGAACGTACCGCCGTTGGCCTGAAGATCGAGACGGGCGCGGCGCCGCCTCTGGCCGACGGCGACGTCCTCCTCTCGCTCGCCGGCGTACCGACCGCGGGCCTGAGCTTCGAGCAATCGGAGCAGCTGGGGTTCGCGGCATCCGACGCGCGGCCGCCCGCCCAGGCGGTCGTCCTGCGCCCGGGAGAGAACGCGCCCCTCACGACCTGGCTCGACGGCGCGTCGGTCGAAGCGAGGGCTGCGGGCGGCCCCGACGAGGCGGACGACGACCTCCCCGTCGAGCGAATCGAATACGGCGATGGCGACGCGATCATCGTGGCGATTCGAGACGTCCGCGACGATCTCGGCGACGAGCTCACCCGCGCCCTTCTTCGCGAGCGCGGGCGCGAGGGCCGCACGTTGACCGGCGTCGTCCTCGACCTGCGCGGCAACGGCGGGGGCTCGACCGACGGTGCGATCGACGCGCTCGGCCTCTTCATCCCGGGCGCACCCCTCTTCCCCATGCGGCGTCGCGACGGCTCCCTCGAGACCGACCGCGCCCCCGAACCTCCCGCCGTCGACCGCTGGCGCGGGCCCGTCGCTACCCTCGTCGACGGCGACACGGCCAGCGCCGCCGAGATGATCGCCGGTGCCATCGCGGCGTACCGGCGCGGTCCTGCCGTCGGCGCCACGACGTTCGGCAAGGGCTGCGCGCAGGAGTACATCGACGACGACGTGCACGCCGGCGTCCTGCGCCTCACGACGCTCGTCTACGCGTTGCCCGACGGCACCCCCGTGCAGCGCATAGGGCTCACCCCGAACCTGCGCTTTCCTTTCCCGGCCACCGAGCCGCTCGACCGTGAGTCGGGCCTCCTCCACGCGGCGCCTGCGTGGCGCGGTCCCGACGTGCGCGACCGCGCCGTCGTCGCCCGCGCCGAGGACGGCACCTGGAACGCGATGTGGCCGCCGCACGGTGGGAACGTCGGCCCCTGTCGCGACGGAGACGTTTGCCGCGCGCTCCGCTTGCTCGGGGCCGCCGCGCCGACTGCCCGCCGGATCGCGCCCGCCAAGGGCCGCTGAAGTCCAGGTTTCGACCACGCTCCGGCAAAGCCGGAGACGTGCCGTCCAGGTTTCGACCACGCTCCGGCAAAGCCGGAGACGTGCCGTCCAGGTTTCGA
>CALKVG010000522.1 GCA_937998045.1 uncultured Myxococcales bacterium | reverse complement strand
CCGATTACGCGCTCTACTACGGCAGCCTCGCGGCGGTGGCCGTCATGCTGGTGTGGCTCTACCTCACGAGTCTCGCGCTCGTCGCCGGGGCCGAGGTGAACGCGCAGTTCGAGAGCAGGTCTCGGCGGTAGTGCCCCGAGATCGCGCGCAAATCGAAGCCGGCAATCGCGCGGCGCGCCTGATCGGAGCGAAAGGCAGCCTCCACCGACAGACGGAGAGGATGGCGCACGAATGGGCGTCCAACCGATCAACAGCGTGGTGGTCCCGCCGCAATAGCACTGGAGCGCTTGCTTCGGGGCCGGGCCGTCTGTCTACGGTCGCTCGTCCGGCGACGCGGCGAACCGGTAGCCGATCCCGCGCACGGTTTGCACGTAGTCGGCGGCTTCCCCGAGCTTGCTGCGCAGCCGCTTCACGTGGGTGTCCACGGTTCGCGTGGTGATGTCCGGCGAGATCCCCCAGACGTCGCTCAGGAGGGTGTCGCGCGACTGCACCTGGTCGCGGCGATCGTGCAGCGTCAAAAGGAGGCGGAACTCCAGCGGGGTGAGCGTGATCTCCTGTCCGGCCACCCACACGCGCTGCTCGTCGCGCTCGACGCGCAGGAGGCCGAACTCGACGGGACGGTTCGGGTCGACCTGCGGCCGGGCGCGACGCAGCGCAGAATCGACGCGCGCGAGGAGCTGGCGGATGGTAAACGGCTTGGAGATCGCGTCGGCGATGCCCTGGGCGCCCGCGACCTCTTCCTGGTCGATCGCCAGCATCGCGACCACGGGTACGCCGCGGGTCACCATGTCCCGCTCGAGCCCGCGGCAGAAGTCCGCCGGGGTGAGGTCGGCCAGGTTCGCGTCGAGCAGGACGGCGTCGGGACGCTTTTCCTGCGCGAGACGCAGGCCGTCGGTCCCGCTCGAAGCCGACGCGACCGCGTGGCCCGCGCGCCGCAGGTGCTCCTCGAGCACCTCACGGGCCTCTCGATCGTCGTCGACCACGAGAACGCGCGCCATGGACTCCTCGCCCCCCTCGCAATCTGGCTCAATCGCCGGGGTCCTTCAATTCATTCCGACGCGCCGCATCGCCAAGGGCGCGCAGGGCGCGGCGCGAAACGCTCGCGTCATCCGTTCGCAACATCGGGCGACCGCCGGAGTTCAACCGGGAGCGCGCCCGTTGTGCACCCCCACGAGCTCGGCGGCGACGCTCACGGCGATCTCCTGCGGCGACTTGCCGCCGATATCGAGGCCGATCGGGCACTTGACGCGGTCGAGCGCTTCGCGCGGGATGCCGCGCGCCTCGAGCCGGTCGCGAAAGCGCTTCCATTTCGTCCGGCTCCCGATGAGTCCCACGTAGCGGGCCGGGCGCTTCACGACGTCCGCCACGATGGCCTCGTCCACGTCGTGGCGGTGCGTCATGATCGCGACGAACGTGCGGTCGGGCGTCCAGCGGGCATCCCGGACGAACGCGTCCCAGACCATCGCGTGCCGGTGCACCCCCGACGGCAACGCCCCGGACCACTCGTCGCGCTCGTCGATGGCATGCACGACGAAGGGCGTACCGGCGAGCACGCGGCAGAGCGCCTGGCCGACGTGCCCCGCCCCGAAGAGATAGAGCTCCGGCCCCGCCTCGAGGACTTCGACGAAGACCTCCACGACTCCGCCGCAGCACTGCCCGGCCGAAGCGGCGAGGGGATAACGGAACATCTTGTTCTCGAGCGAACCCATGCACTGCCGGGCGTCGGCAAGGACGAGCTGTTCGAGGTGGCCGCCGCCGATCGTCCCGAAGAACGAATCTTCAGTGGCGATCATCTTCGCTCCCGGCGTCGCGGGGGCCGAGCCGGCGCATCGGACGACCGTGACGAGGGCAGCCGCGGTCCCTCGCTCCCGCAGTTCTTCGAGCTTGGCGAGCCAGTCCCAGGTCATCGGGCGCCGTCTCGAACGATACCCTCGCCCCGACCTCGGGACGAGCCAGGCGCGCTGCTATGCTGCCCGCGCAGATGCCCGTGCGCGTACTCTACTTTGCCGGCCTGCGTGACGCGGTGGGAGTCGCGGAGGAGACGATCCCGCTCCCGTCCGGCGTCGCTACCGTCGGAGCCCTCGCGGAGCACCTGGCGGCGCGACACCGAGCCTATGCGGAGCGCCGCGCGCACGTGCGCATCGCCCGAAACGAGTCCTTCGCGAACCCGGACGAGCCCGTCGCGGACGGGGACGTCATCGCGCTCATTCCGCCCGTGGCCGGAGGCTAGTCTTGACGGAATCCCGCGTGCGCGTTGCCGCAATCACCGTGAGCGACACGCGAACGGCCGCCGACGACGAAGGCGGTGCCCGCCTGCGCGATCGGCTCGAAGCGGCCGGCTGCACCGTGAGCGTCCGCGAGATCGTGCGCGACGAGCCCGAAGAGCTTTGCGCGGCCATCGCGCGCGTGTGCGACGGGGACCTGGCGGACGCGATCGTCACCACGGGGGGGACGGGGATCGCGCCGCGCGACCGTACGTACGAGGCCGTCGAGGCGCTCCTCGAGAAGAAGCTCGACGGCTTCGGCGAGGCGTTCCGCCGGCTCTCGTGGGAAGAAGTCGGCCCGCGCGCGGTGCTGTCGCGGGCGGTCGCGGGCGTGCATCGCGGGCGCGTTCTGGCCGCGCTGCCGGGGAGCCCCAAGGCCGTCGTTCTCGCGGTCGATCGCGTCCTCGGGCCCATCCTCCCCCATGCGGTCGCCCTCGCCCGGGGGCAGAAGCATGGGCACTGAGGGCTCGAGGATGCTGGCGTTCGAGGAGGCTCGGACGCGGCTGCTCGCGGACGTGCCGCGCGTCTCGGCGGAGCGCGTGACCCTGCACGAGGCGTCAGGGCGGGTCCTCGCGCAGGACCTGACCGCAGGCGACTCCCTGCCGCCGTTCGACAACAGCGCGATGGACGGGTACGCGATCGCTACGGGCGACCTCGGGGGCGACGGTCCCTGGCGTCTCGCGGTGGTGGGCGAGAGCGCCGCGGGCCGAGGCGCGCCGGCGTTGCCGCCGGGCACCGCGTGCCGCATCTTCACCGGCGCCCCGCTGCCGGATCGCGCGGACGCCGTGGTGATGCAGGAGCACGTCACGCGGGAAGGCGATGCGATCGGCTTCTCGGGGAGACCGCGACCCTGGCAGAACGTTCGCCGCGCCGGCGAGGACCTCGCGGCGGGCGCCGTCGCGCTGGCGGCGGGGACGCGCCTTTCACCCGGGGCGCTGGCGCTGGCCGGGATGCTCGACCGAGCCAGCCTCGAGGTCGCGCGCCGGCCGCGGGTCACGGTGCTCTGCACCGGCGACGAGCTGCGCGCCCCGGGCGATCGAGCGCGTCCGGGGGCCATCCCTGAATCGAACAGCGCGCCGCTCTCGGCTCTCGCGCGCCAGGCCGGAGCCTCGGTGCGCGTCGCGCCGATCGCCGGCGACGAACCGCACGCCACGTTGCGTGCGATCGAGGCGGCGCTGGGCGGGACGGACGTCCTCGTCACGGTGGGAGGCGTCAGCGTCGGAGACCACGACGTGGTCCGTCCGGCGCTCGAGCGGGCGGGGGTGACGATCGACTTCTGGCGCGTCGCCATCAAGCCGGGGAAGCCGCTCGCCGTCGGACGCAGCCCGGCGGCGCACGTCCTCGGGCTCCCCGGCAATCCCGCCAGCGCGCTCGTGACGTTCGCCCTCTTCGGCATGCCCCTGCTGCGCGCGATGCAGGGAGACGCGCGACCCGTGCCCTTGCCGCTGCGGGTTCGCCTCGGTGCGGATCGCAAGCGCGCGGCAGATCGCCTCGAGCTCGTTCGGTCCACCCTCACGCTGGAGGAAGGATCGCTCGTGGCGCGCGTTCACGAAAACCAGTCCTCCGGAGCGGCGACGAGCCTCGCTTCCTCCGACGGCGTCGCGTTCGTGCCGCCCGGCTCCGGCGCGCTCGCGGCGGGAGAGCTCGTCGATTTCGTGCGCTGGGGCGACCTCTGACGCCGCTCGCGGGCATCTTCGTCGGAGGCGCCTCGCGCCGGATGGGCGGGCGACCCAAGGGCCTGCTCGCGTCGCCCGACGGCCGGCGCATCGTCGACCGCTGGGCCGCGATCCTCGCGGACCTTGGCGTCCCGTTCGTCCTCGTCGGCGACGCTCGCGCGTACGGGCATCTCGCCGTCGAGGCCCTCGCCGACGACCCCCCCGGCATCGGTCCGCTCGGTGGTCTCGTCGCGCTGCTGCGCCGCGCCGGTCCCGCGTCCGCCCTCGCGTTCGCGTGCGACATGCCCTTCGTCTCGCCCGACTTGATCGAGCGACTCCGCGCCGCCCCCGCCCGTGGTCTCGTCGTCGCACCGCGGCGAAGCGGTCGCTGGGAGCCCCTGTGCGCGCGGTACGACTCCGCGCGCGTCTTGCCGCTCGCCGTGTCGCACGCGCTCTCCGGCGAGCGCTCCCTCCAGAAGCTGCTGGATCGCTCCGGCGCCGAGGCGCTCCGGCTTTCGCCCGCCGAGGAGCGCGAGCTCGACGACTGGGATACGCCGAGCGACATCGCATGACAATCGCATGGACCTACATCACGGAATAGTTGCGCGAGCTCCTCGGAATGTGATTCACACAAAAGCTCGTGCCGCTCCCGTCTCCCGGCTCCGAGCCCGCTGCGACGCAGTCCGCGCGATGTGTCCCTTGCGCTCGCTTGTTCGCGGAACGCGTCGTCATCACGAGCACCGACGGCCTGTCCTGCGCCATGAACGAGGCGCTCGTACCCCTCGTCGAGCTGTCGTTCGAGTACGGCGGGACGCGCGTGCGGGCCGGCGACCCGCGCACGCGGGTGTTCCGCTCCAACGGCGGCGGCCTCGAGGCCGTCGACCGCGACGCCGCAGCCGAGAGCGCTGCTCGCCGCGTCCTCGAGCGCCTCGGGGCCGTCGAGCTCGCGTGCCTCGAGTCCATCGCTCCGCCGCCGGAATGCGAGGCGGACTACGTCGTGAGGGCGGACGGCGACGAGCACTCTTTCTGTTCGTTCGCAGCCCGGGCGCCGTCGCAGTGGCGCGCGCTCGGCTGGCGCGTCGAGGTCGCGGAGGACTTCCCCTTCCGGGTCGTGGAGCAGGAGCCCGCGTGGTTCGCGCGGATCGACCCGTGCAACGAGCGCCCCGACTGGTTCGGCCTCGAGCTCGGCGTCGAGATCGACGGCGTTCGCGTCGACCTGTTGCCCGTGCTGCTCGAGCTGCTCGATCGCCTCGAGGGCGAGGGCGGGCTCGAGGCGCTAGCGAGCTCGTGCCGCCCCTCGTGGGCGCTCCGTATCAACGAGACGCACAACCTCGCCGTGCCGCAGGAGCGCCTCCGCGCGTTGCTCCGCGTCGTGGCGGAGCTTTACCAGGGGGAGCACCGCGCCGAGCGGATGATCCCCGAGATGCGCGCCGGCGCGCTCGTGGAGCTCGACGCGGCCTTCCGCAAGACGGGCGCCTCGCTGGACTGGCAGGATCGCGCGCGGGTCACCGATCGCGCTCGCGCGCTGTCTGCGCCGCTCGCGCCCGTCGACGCGCCCGCCCAGCTTCGCGCGACGCTCCGCTCCTACCAGGCCGAAGGCGTCGCGTTCCTCCAGCGGCTGCGCGAGAGCGGGGTCGGTGGCGTGCTCGCCGACGAGATGGGCCTCGGGAAGACGCTGCAGACCATCGCGCACATCTGCGTCGAGAAGGCGGCCGGCCGCCTCGAGGCGCCCGCGCTGGTCATCGGGCCCACCACCCTGGTGGGGAACTGGGTGCGCGAGATCGGGAAGTTCGCTCCCCACCTGCGCGTCGTGACCCTCCACGGCCCCGAGCGCCGAGCGCGCTGGGCCGCGGTTTCCGGCGCCGACGTCGTCGTCACGACGTATCCCGTCCTCGTGCGCGACGAGGAGCGCTTCGCGAGCACGCGGTTTCACCTGGTCGTCCTCGACGAAGCGCAGGCCATCAAGAACGCCCGCAGCCAGGCCCGTCGCGCGCTCGAGCGCGTCGACGCGGAGCATCGGGTCGCCTTGACCGGGACGCCGATCGAGAACCACCTCGGCGAGCTGTGGTCGCTCTTCGACTGGCTCGCGCCGGGGCTCCTCGGTGGGGACCTGTCGTTCCGGCGCTTCTGGCGCAAGCCGATCGAGCAGCACGCCGACGCCGAGCGGCTGGCGGCGCTGCGCCAGGCGGTGGCCCCTCACGTGCTGCGTCGCTTGAAGCGCGACGTCGCCCGCGAGCTTCCTCCGAAGACGGAGCTCGGCGTCCCCGTGGAGCTCGGAGGCCCGCAGCGCGAGCTCTACGAGGCCATCCGTCTGGCCGCGCACGCCGACGTGCGTCGCGCGATCCGCGTGAAGGGGCTCGCCGCGTCGGCGGTGACGATCCTCGACGCTCTCACCAAACTCAGGCAGGCCTGCTGCGATCCGCGCCTCGTCGCGATGGACGCGGCGCGCCCGGTCCGCGAATCCGCCAAGCTCGCGAGCTTGATGCAGCTCCTCGGCGAGCAGCTGCCGGCCGGACACCGCGTGCTCATTTTCTCGCAGTTCACGAGCATGCTGGCCCTCATCGGCGAAGCGCTCCAGGCACGCAGCGTTCCCTACCTCGCGCTCACCGGCGCGACGCGGGAGCGCCAGCGCGTCGTCGACGCCTTCGAGGCCGGCGAAGCGGACGTCTTCCTCATCAGCCTGAAGGCCGGCGGCACCGGCTTGAACCTGACGAGCGCCGACACGGTCGTCCATTACGACCCCTGGTGGAACCCGGCTTCGCAGGCGCAAGCGACGGATCGCGCGTACCGGATCGGCCAGACCCGTCCGGTCTTCGTTCACAACCTCTTCGCGGCGGGGACCGTCGAGGAGCGTGTCCTCGGCCTGCAGGCGCGCAAGCGCGATCTCGCCAACGGCGTGCTCGCCGATCCGGAGAGCGCCGGCCCGCGCGCGCTCACGGAACGCGACGTCGAAGATCTATTGGCTCCTATCGGGCCCGCGTAGACAACTGGGACGGTCTCGTGGGGGCTGCCCCCCCCAGCGCTTCGCGCTGGAGGCCTCCCCCGGTCGCCTGCGACGAACGTCGGGCGCTGCCCGACGCGAAGAGGGAGGAGAGGCGGCGTGTCGCTATCGGGATGCGGTCCGTCGAGTGGCGGGGGGTCGGGGCTCGCGTCTTGAGGCGGGGGCGCTCTCCCGGGCGCGCAGCTCCCGCGCGCGCAGGATGAGTTTGCCCCAGCGGCCGATCGCGTCGGCGACCTCACGAAATCCTCGACCGACGTCGGTCAGCTCGTAGCTGACGCGCACCGGGGGACCGGGCTCGACGTGTCGCGCGACGAGGCCTCGTCCTTCGAGCTCCTTGAGGCGCGCAGCAAGCATCCGGTCGCCGATGTCGGGAACGCGATCGGCCAGCTCGCTGAAGCGCAGGGGTCCGCTTTCGAGGACCACCATGAGCATCCCGCTCCACGGCTTGGCCAGCACCTCCATCGCGGCCAGGTAGGTCCCGCAGAGCCCGTGATCTTCCGCCACCTTTCTCAATATGCAACGCCGCGGCCGGAAGAAAAGTCATTTCGGTAGCAACTTCTTTTTAGGAAGCAGCATCGGACAGGGAAGGAGGTACTCGTCACATGAAAGCCAAAGCAGTGCATGCAGCCCGGATCCTCTTGGGGCTCGTCTTTTTCGTCTTCGGGCTGAACGGTTTCTTCCACTTTTTGCCGCAGCCGCCGATGAGCGGGCCGCCGGCGGACTTCGTCGGCGCGCTCGTCGCGTCGGGCTACATGTTCCCGCTCCTCAAGGGCACGGAGGTCATCGCCGGCGCGCTTCTCCTCTCCGGCCGTCTCGTGCCGCTCGCGCTCACCGTCCTCGCGCCGGTCATCGTGAACATCTTCGCGTTCCACCTGTTCCTGGCGCCGTCCGGCCTGGGGGTTCCGGTGGTCGTGGTCGCGCTCGAAGTCTTCCTCGCGTGGTCGTATCGGTCGTCCTTCCGTCCGGTGCTGCGCGTTCGAGCCGAGCCGGACGTCTCGGCGGACACGCCGCACGTCCACGCGGCTGGAGCAGCGGCGCGCTAAGCTGCGCCTCCCCATGGGTGTGAGCAGGATCGTCTCGTTTCCGGCCGCTCCCGGCCGGCTGCGGCCGATCGACGCCGCGCAGCGACTGACTCTCCGCGAGCGCGGGGGCGTGCTCGAGATCCTCGCCGGCAACGTCCTGCTGCTGTCGAGCGCCGCCCTCGAGACGGAGCGATCGTTCGGCCGGCTCGCGGCGTCGATGGGTTCCCGTCCTCCTCGGCGTGTCCTCGTGGGAGGGCTGGGCTTCGGCGCCACCTTGCGAGGTGTTCTCGACGTGGCGGCCGGCGACGCGCGCGTCGTCGTCGCCGAGAAGATGCCCGCGGTGGTCGACCTCGTGCGGGGCGAGCTCGCGCACCTCGCGGACCATCCGCTCGACGACGCGCGAGTCGCCGTCGAGTGCGCCGACGTCGCAGACGTCGTCGCGGCATCGCGGGACCTCGACGCGATTCTCCTCGACGTCGACAACGGCCCGCACTGGGCGACGTTCCGCAGCAACGCGCGTCTCTACGGTCCCGCCGGTCTCGCGTCGGGTCTCCGTGCGCTCGCGCCGCTCGGAGCGCTCGCCGTCTGGAGCGGGTACCCTGCGGTCGCCTTCGCCGCGCGGCTCCGCGAGGCGGGGTTCGTGCCGTCCATCGTGCCCCTGCGAGAACGCGGCCGCGTACGCGCCAGGGCCTACGTCGGCACCAAGCGATAGCCGGCGCGCGTCCCGTGGAGCGGAAGGACACCTCGACCTGCTACGCTCCCCGACCGAGGTGGTCCGGGCCACGATGGGCCGAAACGCGCTTCGAGGTCTACTGCTTCTGCTCGTCGCCGTCTCGTGCCGGTTCGATCCGGCGTACCGCGACGCGCCGCCGCCGCCCGCGTGCGGGCTCGGGAGCACGCGCTGCAACGCGCAGCACCTCGAGACGTGCGTCGGTGAAGCGCAGTTCCCGAGCTGGCAGCTCACCGACGACTGCGCGAGCGCAGGCCTGATGTGCTCCGCCGCGCTCTCGGCGTGCGTCCAGTGCAACCCCGGCGCAGTCGAGTGCCAGACGGAGACCGCCGTCGCGTGCGACGCGGCCGGGCACTGGCAGGTCACCGCGACGTGTGACCTGACCAAGGGCATCGCGTGTCGCTTCGGATCGTGCGTCCCGCTGTGCGAACAGGCGTCCGCTCAGCAGTCGAACATCGGCTGCGAGTACTGGGCGGCGGACCTGGACAACGCGTACCTATCCCCATCGGACAACGCCGCCGCTCAGCAGTACGCCGTCGTCGTGTCGAACGTGCAGGACGACGTGCCCGCGACCGTGGCCGTCGATCAGGACGACTCCGCCCCCGGCGACGCGGCGCACGCGCTGCACACCGTCGCGCAGGCGGTCGTCGCTCCGCGCAACCTGCAGGTGTTCAAGCTCGGTCCGCGCGAGGTCGACGGGTCGGCCGACGGTACGTTCAACACCGGCACCGGCACGGCGCTCACCCGGCACGCCTACCGCATCACGAGCAACGTCCCGATCGTCGCCTATCAGTTCAACCCCCTCTCGAACGTCGAGGTCTTCTCGAACGACGCCTCGCAGCTGCTCCCGGTCTCCGGATTGAACAGCGGCGTCGGCAGCGCCTACGTCGTGCCCGGGTGGCCGCAGACGCTCGCCATCACGTCGGATCCGAGCAATAACTGGGGGATCGACCTGCGCGCCTTCGTCGCGATCGTCGCCACGCGACCCGACACGCACGTGAGCATTCAATCCGCCGCGCGCGTCATCCCCGGCGGCCCCTTCCCGCAAGGGATCCCCAAGGGGGCCACGGCGCAGGCGACGCTCCAGCCGTTCGAGGTCCTCAACCTGGAGACCGGCGACTTCAACGCCGACTTCACGGGCTCTCTCATCGACGCCGACCAGCCGATCGCCGTCTTCCCGGGCAGCGAGTGCTCCGACTCGCCGTGGTTCACCGACAAGTCCAACCGCTTCTGCTGCTGCGATCACCTCGAGCACCAGACGACGCCCGCGCGCGCCGTAGGCAAGTCGTACGTGCTCGCGAAGATGCCGAACCGCACGAGAGCGGTCATCGCCGCCGGCGGCGACATCGGGCCGATCGACGAGACGGAGTACTACCGCGTCGTCGCCGTGCAAGACGGGACGACCCACGTCACGACGACGCTGCAGCCGCCCTGGGATGCCTTCGACCTGAACGCGAAGGGGGACTCGCAGCTCGTGCCCTCGAAGAACGACTTCCTCCTCGACGCCTCCCAGCCCGCCATCGTCCTCCAGGTGCAGGCTAGCCAGGAGGCCGCGGGCGTCCCGATCAGCAACGGCCTGCCGGGGGGCGACCCGAGCACGATGATCCCGGCGCCGCGGGAGCAGTGGCGCTCCGACTACGTGATGCTCACGCCGGACAAGTACGTCTTCGACTACCTCGTCGTCCTCGCGCCCAGCGACGCGCACGTCTACGTCGACGGCATGGCCCTCGACACCACCAACTCCGACGTCACGCCCTCCGACGGCCTCTCGACGATGGAGCGCGGATCGCCCACGCCGCCGTACTTTACGTACCGCTACCAGCTCTCCTACCCGATCATCGACCCCACGCAGCCTCCGCCCGGCAACGTCCGCGTCGGCAAGCAGAACGACGGAGTCCACCACGTCCAGGCCGACGAGCCGGTGGGCGTCATCGCGTACGGCTTCGACCTGCGCGTGAGCTACGCGTACTCCGGCGGAACGCAGCTCACCGTCATCAATCCGCAGTAGCGCCGGCGCGCGGGACGCGCTGCGCTCAGAGCGCCAGCGCGCGCGACGCGACGCGCGCGAAGACGGGCGCGGCCACCGTCGGCCCGCCCTCGCTCTCGCCCACCTGATCGATCCCGACGAGGATCACCCAGCGCGGCGCGTCCGCCGGGACGAAGCCCACGAAGCTCGCGTAGATCCCTTCCTGGCCGCCCGGCCGCTCCCAATCGGCGGTTCCCGTCTTGCCGGCGACGCGCACGCCGCCGACGCGGGCCCGCGTGCCCGTCCCTTCGTCGCGCGTGACGACGCCCTCGAGCATCGCCGTGATCATCGCCGCGGTCTCCGCCCGGATGACGCGTTCGCGCGGCGGGGCGCCGGTGCGGCGCTCGAACGTCGGCGGAACGTACACGCCGCCGTTCGCGAAGACGGCGAACCCGGCCGCCACCTGGAGCGGGCTCGCGGTCTCCCCGTCCCCCGCGCCGATCGCGAGGACCGCTCCGCGGAAGGACCGCTCGCAATCGCTCGGCGGGATCGAGCCGGCGCTCGCGCCCTCGATCGGCGGCGCGGCGCCGAAGTGGAACGCGCGGAGCCACTGCTCCAGGCGCTTGCTCCCGATGCGATCGAACACCTTCGCGATTCCCACGTTCGACGAGACGGCGAGCATCTCGGGTACCGTGAGCACGCCGTGCGGGTCGCCGTCGTGCATCTCCTTGCCGTCGTACGTCCACGCGCCGTTCTCGCAGTCGATGCGCTCCGCCGGCGACACCACCCCCTCCTCGAGGGCGGCGGCCAGCGTGAACGGCTTGATGGTCGACCCTGGCATGTACGCGGTCCGGGTGCCGACGTCCTCGCGCGATCCGTGCGCGCGGCCTGCGCTCGCGCGGATCTCGCCGGTGGCCGGCTCGAGGAGGAGAATCGCGCCCGACACGCCGTGCGCGTCGGCGATCGCGCGGTCGAGCTCCTCGTCGGCGATCGACTGGAGCCGCGGGTCGATGGTCGTCGCTCGGCGCGCGGCTTCGGGAGCCGCACCCGGCCCGCCCGCTGCGTGCGTGACCTGCTGCCCGCTGCTGCACGCCGGAGTCGTGCAGGCGACGGCGAGGACCAGCCCCGCGGCGCTCGCGACCAGGAGCGCGGCGCGCGCTCGCGCCAGCGGGCGCCGGCGACGATCGGGCGCGACGATGGCTTCCACGCGCTCGCTCAGGCTCGATCGCCGCGCCATGCACACGGCGGCGGCCGGCGCCTCGTCGAGCCCGCGGACGGAGGCGGCGATCGACACGAGGTCCTCGGCGTAGCGCGACGGGAGCACGCCGCCGGCGAGGACGGCGTCGTCGGCGGCGAGCTCGCTCTCGGCGCGCAGGCGGCGCGCGACGGCCCACACGAGCGGGTCGAACCAGTGGAGGGCGCACGCGAGGTGCGCGACGAGCTGCACCAGGCAGTCGCGCTGGCGAACGTGCGCGAGCTCGTGGAGGAGGACGGCGTGTCGCCGCGGCTCGTCCCATGCGTCGGCGCTGGGCGGGACCAGGACGACGGGCGCGAAGACGCCGGTCACCACGGGGGCGTCGACCTCCGGCGTCGTCCGCACGCGAGCGCGGACGCCGAGGGTCGCCTCGACGCGCGCGACCGCGGCGGACCACGCGGGCGCGTCCTTCGCGCGGCGGCGGAGGGCGCGGGCGCGCCGCGTCCCCGCGACGAGGCGCGCGACCCCGAGGAGCGCGCCCACCGCCCAGAGGGCCAGGAGGACGCCGCCGGCGATCGCGCGAACGTCGCGCGTGGCCGTCGACGGAGCGGCGGCCGGGCCGGCGACGGCGACGGCGTCGGCGCGCGGGAGCTCGCCCGCGGCGCCCGTGCTCGCGCGCTCGGGGACGATGAGGGCGCGCAACGCCGGCGCGGCGAGCGGCGCGCTCACCGGGAAGACCGGCGCGAACGCGGACACGACGGGGACAGCGAGGGCTCCGGAGAGGGCCAGCGCGAGGACGTAGCGCCGCGTCGCCGCCGGCGACCGGCGGAGGAGCGCGGACGCCGCGAGGGCGGCGCCGAGGAGGACTGCAACGCGAACGGCGGCGGCGACCAGCGAGTACGATTCCATGTCAGCGTCCCTCCTTCTTTGCGCGGTCGATGATCTCGCCGAGGCGATCGAGCTCCTCGCGCGAGAGTCGCGAGCGCGACGACTCGACGAGCGCCGCCACCGCGTCCTCGACGGACCCGGCGAAGAAGGTCCGGACGACGTGCGCGAGCGCGCTGCGTCGCGCGTCGCCGCGGGTGCGCGCCGGGATGTAGACGTACCGCGGGCCGTCCTCGACGTGCCGGACGTGGCCGCGCTCTTCGAGCAAACGAAGGAGCGCGCGGACCGCCGAGTAGCTCGGCGGGTCCGGGAGCTCTCCCATGACCTCGTGCGCGGTCCCCCGCCCACGCCGGTAAAGGATGTCCATGATCTCGCGCTCGCGACGCGTGAGACCCGGCGCGGCATCGCGCTTCAGCATGCGAGAGATGACTACTCGCATGCTAAAAAATTAGCAAGCGTTGTGTGCTAAATTTTTAGCACGCAACGCTCGCGTCAGTTGCACATGCACGGAGCCGTCGTCGCCATGCCGTTGCAGAGGGTGGCCGCCATCCCGGCGTTCTGGCAGCTGTCCTGCGCCATGTAGAGCATGTTGGCCGTCGCGCCGGCGTCGTTCGTCGTGCACGTCGCCACGCACGGGTCCGTATTCGCTGCGTCGCTGTTATAGCAATTGAAGACGCAGTTGAGGATCGCCACGCAAGCGGGGTTGGCGTAGCAGGCGTTGATCTGGCTGCAGCAATACGGCGCGAGGCACGTGGCGCACGCCGCGCAAGTCGCGGTCGTGAACGCGGAGTTGATCGTGCAGGCGCCGCCGTCGCCGCCGCCGCTCCCCGAGCTGGCGCCGGAGCTGCTCCCGGAGGTGCTCCCGCTCCCCGAGCTGCTGCTCCCCCCCGAGGTGCTCCCGGAGGTGGTCCCGCCGGTGCTGCCTCCCGAGCTGGTCCCCGAGGTGCTCCCGCTCCCCGACGAGCTCCCGTTACGGCCGCTGGAGCTCCCTCCCGAGGTGCCCCCGCTCCCCGAGCCACTGCCCCCCGATCCCGAGGATTTCGCGCCGGAATCCGCGTAAACGATCGTGACGGTATTTCCGCACGCGGAGACGGCGAAGACGCCGGCGGTTGCCATCCCGAACATCGTCGCGGTGGCGAGTACGAGCTTCGTAGACCCGTTCATGGCGCAATTTCTCCTTTTTTGGTGGGCCTGCCTCGCAGGACGCCGTTGCCGTCGAATCCCCGGGGGACACTCGTGTGCGAGTCCCCCTTCGTGGGAGCGCACGTTAGAAATCCTCCTTCATGGATGCAAGCGGCAGCTGGCCGTGCCCGCGCCCGCCCCGACGGGACCCCCGGTCCCGCCGTGGCGCGTCACCGCGCGATCGCGCGAGAGACTACCGTTCGGGCTCCGCTCGCCCGGCGCCCCCGTGGGCGTGCCCTTCTCCGTGAACGTGGCCAGCCTCGCCGCAGCGCGCGTCTTGCCAGCCGACCCAGTACGCGCCGTCGGGTCCGTGTTCGCGCTTCCAGATCGGCACGCGCGCCTTCACGCGGTCGATGAGCGCTCGGCACGCCTGGTAGGCCTCTCCGCGGTGCGGCGCGCTCGCCGCGCAGACGACGGCGACGTCTCCGACCGCCAGCGCGCCCGTCCGGTGCACGAGCGCGAGGCGCGCGACCGGCAGCTCGCGGACGATCTCGGCGACGATGCGGCGCATCTCGGCGAGCGCCATCGACTCGTACGCCTCGTATTCGAGCTTCACGACCGGGCGCCCTTCGCTCTCGTCGCGTACCGTCCCGAGAAAGACGCACACGGCGCCGGCGCCTCCGTGGCGCACGTGCGCCGTCGCCTCGTCGACCGACAACGCCTCCGTGCGCAACGCGACCAGAGCCTCTCCGGCGCCGTCGCCTGGGGCGCCGCGCGCCTCGCTCATCGCCGGTCCGCCGGGCGCGCCACGTCGCCGCTCTTGCCGCCGCTCTTCGCCTCGAGGCGCACGCTGTCGACGACCGCCCACCGGTCGGCGCTCTTGATCATGTCGTAGATCGTCAACGACGCGACCGACGCCGCGACCATCGCTTCCATCTCGACGCCGGTGCGATCGAGCGCCTCGACGATCGCCCTCACGTGCAGCTCGCCGCGCTCGACGTCCTTCTCGAACTCGACCGCTGCGCGCGTCGTCCGTACGGGATGGCACAGCGGGACGAGCTCCGCCGTCCGCTTCGCTGCGAGGATCCCCGCGATGCGCGCCGCCGCGAGGACGTCGCCTTTCGCGACGCGACCCGAGTCGATCGCGCGCACGACCTCGGGTGTCGTTCGCAAGCACGCGCTCGCGATGGCGCGGCGGCGCGTCTCCGCCTTGTCGGCGACGTCGACCATGTGCGCCTCGCCGGCGTGCGTCAGATGGGTGAGGTCCACCCCGAAGATTTCGCGGCACGCGTGGGCGAGCTTGTCGGGCCTGGCTGCATACTTGGCGAGAGCGTAGCGGTCGAGCCCGCGCAGCGCGCGCCAGGTGTCGACGTCGAGCCCCGCGGGGCGAACCTCCCGAACGGCGCGTTCGAGCGCGGGCGTGAGCGGCTCGGGCACCGCGTCGACCTGGACCTCCGCCGCGGGCGGAATGCGCGCGGGAGCGGGGGACGCCCTCTCGACGACGCCGCGCACCTCGAGGTCGACGCGGTCGCCGGCGCCCGCGCGAACGAGGCGCGTCCGGTCTTCGAGCGCAAGGGACAGCCACCCCTCGAGCGACAGCTTGTAGCCGAGCGCGTCGAGCGCTCGTCGCGCCGCGAGCGGAATCAGACGCAAAGCCTCGTCGATGTCCTCGAACGCGTAAACGCCTGGGGTCGGCATGCGAAGCGCCACCCAGCATGGCATGCGTGGCGTGTGGCTTCCACGCCGCGTCGGGGAGGGCTCCCCGGCAACGCCGGGCGAGGCGAGACGCGTATTTCTCACGGCATTTGCTATGGTTTTCTCTCGAGGGTTTCTCCACCATGCCGGCCATCGATCGCCCGCGTCGCCTTCCTCTCGTGAGCGACGCCCCCGCTGCCGCGGGCGGCCGCGCGGCGGTTGCCGCGACGACGCCGCGGATCCAGCCGCGCACGGTGCGCATCTCGCTCACCGACCGGTGCGACATGGCCTGCGTGTACTGCCGCCCGTCGCGCAGCGACGGCTACCTCGAACAGCGCCTGGACGACGACGCCTGGCGCGCGATGGTCGTGGCGCTCGTGCGCGCAGGGATCCGGCGCGTGCGCATCACCGGCGGCGAGCCGCTGCTTCACCCGCGCGCGACCGAGCTCGTCGCGTTCGTCGCGTCGCTCGGCGTGGAGGACCTGGCGCTCACCACGAACGCGACGCTGCTCGAGCGGCTCGCGCTTCCGCTGCGGCGTGCGGGCGTGCGCCGGCTCACCGTTTCGCTCGACTCGCTCGTCCCCGAGCGGTTCTGGCGCATAACGCGCGGGGGTCGCCTCGATCGCGTCCTCGCCGGCATCGAGGCCGCGCGCGCCGCCGGGTACGACGAGCTGAAGACGAACACGGTGGTCCTGCGCGGCGAGAACGACGACGAGCTCGAGGCGATCGTCCGCTGGTCGTGGGAGCGCGGGATCGTCCCGCGCTTCATCGAGGTCATGCGCGTCGGCGAGGGCGCGAACCTGCCGCCGGAGAAGCTCGTCGGCTACGCCGAGATGCGCGAGCGCCTGGCGTCGTTCGTCGTCGACGACGCCGGCGTCCGCGACCCCGACCGCGGGCCGGCCAAGTACGTGCGCGCCCGGCAGGACCCGCGGTTGCGCGTCGGCTTCATCACGGGGACGACCGACACGTACTGCGACACGTGCGACCGGCTGCGCGTCGCCTCCGACGGCACGCTGCGCCCCTGTCTCGCGACGAACGACGGCGTCGCCGCGATGGGCCTCGCGCAGGCGGGCGACGCCGACGGCCTCGCGCGCGCCATCGACGACGCGTGGGCGCTCAAACCGGACGGCGTCACGTGGAAGGGCTGTACCGAGGCAACCGCCGCGGACGTCTCGATGCGCGCGATCGGCGGGTAGCCGCCCGTCTGCGGCCCACTCAGTTCTTGGCCTGGACGGCGATCTTCCGCGGCTTCGCGGCGGCGGCCTTCGGCAGGCGCACCGTCAGCGTGCCGTTCTTCGTCTCGGCGGCGATCGCGGACGAGTCGATCCCGGCCGGGATGCGGAACCTCGTCGCGTAATCGACCTCCTCGTACTCGCGCGCGAGAGCAGGCCACGAGTCCTTCTCGGGCGCGCGTTTCGCCTGGAGGATCAGCGTGTCGTTCTCGACGCGTAGCTCGATCCCGTCGCTCGACACGCCGGGCACCTCGGCAACGATGAGGAGCTCGTCGGCGTTCTCGAACACGTCCACTGCAGGTACGGCCACGCGGACGCGCGACTTCGCCGGCGCGGTGGCCCCGTTCTCACGAACCGTCATGACGTCGCCCATGGCTTCTCCTTTCACGGTACGGACCCTTTCAACCCACCTTGACGGCGATCTGGCGCGGCAGCGCGTCCTTGGCCTTCGGCAGCGTGATCGTGAGCACGCCGTCGCGGAGCGTGGCGCTCACCGCTTCGAAGTCGATCCGACCGGGCAGGGGCAGTTTGCGAGCGAACGCCACGGGGGCCCTCTCGCGCACGTGGACCTTGTATCCGGCGGGCACGTCGGACTTGCGTTCGCCTCGAATGACGAGCGCCTCGTCCTCCACCGAGACCGAGACGTCGCCCTCGGCCAGACCGGGGACTTCCGCCCTCACGAGGAAGGCCTCCTTCGTTTCGAACACGTTCATCGGCGGCCACGGGGCGGCTTGCCTCCGCGTGATCTCGGACGTGCCGGGCACGCCCCAGTCCTCGAACGCGCGGTCGATGCGGCGGTGCAGCTGGTCGAGCGTACGCAGGGTGTCCAGCGTGCGCAGCGTTTCATCGAACTCTCTCCAACCGGTCAACATCGGCTCCTCCTTTGCGTCAGCCTGAATCGGCGTCCGAGTCTCCACGTGCCCGCACCGCCTTGGGGGCCGGGGCCCCAAAGGACAAACCTGGGACGAGGCGGCACGTGCACCGCTCGGATTCGCCGAACGAGGCGTCTGCGTCGAAATTCGCCCCGAGCCCGGCCGACCCTTCCGAAGGGTCGAGCCGAGCTGCTCTCCGGGCTCGCCACATCGGTAATCCTCGCCAAAAGGCATGTAAAGGGGGGGTGGGCTATGCTGGGTGCTGCCGTGAGGACGCTCGCGCTTTTCGTGCTCGCCGCGCTCGCGGTCGCGTGTGCCCGCGGCGCCTCCTCGCCGCCCGCGCAGGCGGTGCCCGGCCCGTCCGCTGCCGTCCTTTCCCCGCCGGCCGCGGCGGCAGAACCCGGCGACGCCGGCGCGGCCGTATCGGCGCGCGCCGCGCGCGGGGGCAGCACCGGCGAGCCGATTGTCTTCGTCGAGAACGACTACGCGCGCGCGCTGGCCGAGGCTCGAGCGAGGCACGTGCCGCTGTTCGTCGATACGTGGGCGCCCTGGTGCCACACGTGCCTGAGCATGCGAAACTTCGTCTTCCCCGATCCCGATCTGCGAAAATACTCGGATCGCTTCGTGTGGCTCGCGCTCGATACCGAGCGCGAGGGCAACGCGGCGACGGTCGCCAAGCTGGGAGTTCGCGTTCTCCCCACCTTGTACGTCATCGAGCCCGAGACCGAACAGCCCGTCGTGGCGTGGCCCGGTTCGCTCACCACGAGCGAGCTGGCCGAGCTCCTCGATGACGCCGAGGTCGCCGCCACGCGCGCGGACGCGGGTGGCGAGGCGATGGCCGCGCTGCTGCGGGGGCGACAGGCGGGGGCCGCCGGCGAACACGAGGAGGCCATCGCGGCGTATCGAGAAGCGCTGGCCGGCGCCCCACCGAACTGGGCAAAGCGCGCGACCGCGGTCGACGGCCTGGTGACGGAGCTGGACGCGACGCACCAGCTCGCGCCCTGCGTGACGACCGGCGCCGACGAAGCGCCGAAGATGCCGCCGGGGTCTGCGCTCGCGGACGTCCTTCGCGCGTCGATGCACTGCGCGATGGAGTTGTCGAAGGACGCGCCCGAGCGGACGCGCCGGCAGGAGCTCGTCGCCCTCGGGGAGCGCGTCGCGTTCGACCCGTCGCAGCCGATCCTGAGCGACGATCGGTCGGACCTCTACAGCTTCGTCGTCGACGGGCTGCGCGAGCTGGGCAAGGCGAGGGAAGCGAAGCGCGTCGCGCGCTCGTGGGCGACGATGCTCGAAGCGCAGGCCACGCGCGCGACGACGCCGGCGGCGCGCGCGGTGTTCGACGCGCACCGGCTCCTCGCGTACATCGCCGTGGGCGAGCCCCAGCGCGCGGTCCCGATGCTC
>CALKVG010000521.1 GCA_937998045.1 uncultured Myxococcales bacterium | reverse complement strand
CCGCGGGCCCGCGGACAGCCCCCGGAAACGGCGCTGAGCCGTGGTCCCAGTTCAAAGAGGAGGCCCCGGCCGATTCATCGCACCGACGCCAACCGGCTTGCGCCCCCGACGGACGAGCACGATCGTGAGGCCGAGTCCCCCTATCGCCAGGATCGCCCATACGAACACCTGACCGAACAAGTACGCCACTCGATATTCGCGGGAGGGGCGAGGCGGCGCGGGGTGCGAGTAGCGGATCGAGCGGGCGCTGTCGTCGGTGAGCGCGTCGATGGCGATGGCGTGCTCGCCCCCGGACATGAGCATGAACGCGTAGACACCCCCCTTCACCCACACGGCGTAGGCGGCAACGTGCTCCATCATCCGTTTGCGATCGCCGGTGAGGCCGTCGAGGTAGAAGGAGATCCGTGCCGCCGCTGGCCCGCCGTTCCATCTGCGCAGCTCGGTCTGAGGCCACCCCTTGCGCACCTGGGCCTTGGCACTTTCGGCGGCGCCGTCGCTCATCCCCTTCGCGAACTGCTGGGCGACCTCCAGATCGGGCTCCATCGCGTGCGCCATCGGCCCGTGCGTGACCGAGAACACCGCCGCGTACCCGCCGGCGTCGGGTTCGTCGAAGCGGACGATCCCACTCGCGACGATGCGTTGCTCGGGGTCCGGCGGCGGCTCTACCGGGGGAAGCGAGAGTCCGGCGCACGTGACCGGGTCGCGAGCAGCGATCGGGAACATGACACAGACGCGCGCCCCGGGCGGGTTCAAGGCCATCGAAAACTCGTCGCCGTCACGAAGGACCGTGGCGCGGGCGGTCGAGGAAAGAAGGAGGAGGGCCTGGAACAAGAAAAGGGCAGCAGCGAGTCGAAGGGGATGCATGTTCACCCGGGCGATGGCAGGCCGATTGCGAGCGTGCTGGCCGCGGGGGGCCGCTTCCGCTCGTTGAGTAATACGCTCCTTTGGCGAACGACGTCCCCCGCAGAACCGCGGGAGACGCCGAGCCGGCACCGGTGCTACGAGTAGGCCATGCCCCCGGCCGTGGCCCGGAAGCCGCGACACGCCCGCGCGGACGATACGCGGACGCGCATTTTTTCGTCCGCGGTGCGCCTCTTTGCCGAGCAGGGCTACGCGGATACCACCGTGGAACGAATCGTCCGCGACGCAGGCGTGGCGAAGGGGACTTTCTTCGTGCACTTTGCCACGAAGGAAGCCGTCGTTACGGAGCTCGTCCGCAACCAGATCCGCGCGGCCCGCAGGGCGCGCGACAGAGTGCTCGCCGGGGGCGGATCGCCGGTAGAAGCCCTGCGGGCCACGGTGATGAGCCTGGGGGCGCAGGCCGGCGAGAACCGCGCACTGAGCCGCGCCGTGGTCACGGCCAACATCGTGAGCTCCGAGCTGGGCGGATACGTCGAGTCCGTGTTCGACGGCATCATCGCCGAGATGCGGGACGACGTTCGCTCCGCCCAGCGGGCGGGCCTTCTGGCGACCACCGCGACCCCGGAGACGATCGCGGGGACGCTGGTGACCTCGTACCTCGGGGCGACGCTGCACTTTGCGACGGCCCCGGGAGCGCCACCGCTGCTCGATCTGCTGACCCCCGTGCTCGAGGCCAATCTGGCTGGATTCGGAGCGAAGGAAAGGCGGCGGTCGGCCGGCGTGCAGATAGCGCGCCGGCACTCTCTCCCTCCGGGTCGATCGAAGTCCTCGCCGAGGACCCCGCCGCCGGTACGCGGCCGCGTCCGACAGGCGTAAAGGGGGGGCGAACGATGACCGGCGGTCACCGGAAAGGCGTCGCGCCTGGTTCTGGATTCTCACACTCCGAGTGAATCTCTCCTCCGTCTCAGCCTGAGCGAGGCTTCCCCGCCGCGGTCTACCTCCCGTACGTTTCGCGTCGAATGGGTGACCGACGGTCATGCGCGGCGCGACAGGCCGCCATCCGATTGCCTTCGCCCGGTCGAAGCTTGCGAGTCGCATCGCGCGCCGCGTTCGGAGCATCTCTGGGCGCCGGCCTGCTGACGTCGTCCCCGCGCGTGGCCCGTGCCGGTGGCTTCTATGTACCGGAGCAGGGGGCGCGCAGCGTGGGCATGGCCGACGCCGTCGCGGCCGCCCCGGGCGAAGTGAGCGGCATCTTCCACAATCCCGCGAGCCTCTCGACCGTGGGGACGCTCGCCGCTGCCGAGGTGGGGGGCCTTCTGGTCCTTCCGAGCTTCAAGTTCTTCCGCCGCCCGGCGACGGACCCGTTCGCGCCGTCGCCGGCGCAGGCCACCATCGACTTTCCCATCTCGAAGAATACAAATAACCTCGGCGCCGTCCCCTTTCTGGGGCTCGCCAGCAATCTGGGCGTGAAGAACCTCGGAGTCGGTGTCGGGGTGTACGTCCCCTTCGGCGCCGAACTTTCGTTTCCGGTGGACGGCGCCCAGCGGGAGGTCGTGACGTCCATCTCGCTTCAGTCGATCCACGTGACGCCGACCATCGCGTATCGCTTCTTCGATCGCTTCAGCGTGGGCGCCGGCGTCAGCTACATCAACTCGAGCTTCGCGCTCGAGCAGCGCAACGCGACCGCGTTCATCCTCGGCAACCCGAACGACTTCCCCAATCCGCCCGCTTCCAGCGAGGGACCGACGCGCATCCAGGCTACGGACTCGCTGAGGTTCAGCGCGAGCTTCGGCGCCCTCTACACCGATCCGGACGATCGCTTCTCGATGGGCGCGAGCGTCATGGCGCCGACGAAGCTGGATCTCCGCGGCACGGTCGACGTGTCGAACCCGAACATCACTGCGATGAACGACTCCCAGGGCAATCCGCTGCCTGCGGGGCATCGCACGGACGCCGCGGCCCTGACGATCCCCCTGCCTGCGATCGGTCGCCTGGGCGTCCTCGTCAAGCCGGCCCGGAGCGTCGCGGTCGAGGCGGACGTGAACTACCAGGCGTGGTCGAGCACACAGACCGAGACGATCTTCTTCCAGCACCATTATCCGCTGTTCCCGCAGCCGGGCGCGCAGATGAACGACATCGTGCTCGAGCGGAACTACCACGACACGGTGAGCGTTCGCGCGGGCGCCGAGGTCACGCCGCTCGCCTCGCCGAGCACGCCCCTGAAGCTTCGCGCCGGCGTGCTCTTCGATCAGAGCCCCATCGACGATCGGCACTTCGATCTTCTGACGCCGGACTCCGACAAATGGGGCATCTCCGGCGGAGCCGGGTACGCGCTGAAGTTCGGGGACAAGATCTGGCTGGGCCTGGACCTCTCGTACATGCACGTCTTCTATGCCGACCGCAACATCGGCCCCGAGACGATCGGGACCGATCCGTCGCAGAAGCAAGACGCGCCGGGATCGGCCGGCACGATCCTGAACAAGCCCGCGTCGAGCTTTTACTACGGCCTGACTCGGGCGTCCGTCGATCTTCTTGCGATGAGCGTGTCGCTGAAAATTTGAGAAGTGCGAAAGGGACTTTTGCCATGAATATCGAATTGGTCAGCGCAAGGTTGCAGTCGGCGACGGAGCTCGTGTCCACGCGGTCGCCCATCGGAGGGATCGCCGTGCTCGTCGCGGCCTTGGCGTCGACGGGATGCGGCGGCAGCGACGTATCCCCC
>CALKVG010000520.1 GCA_937998045.1 uncultured Myxococcales bacterium | reverse complement strand
ACCGAGAGAAGGTCGCGCACCTCGCCGATGAGGGCGGCGAACGGCCAGGTCGACGCGGGAGCCGTCCGCGAGGCCGGCGCCGCCCTCATCGGCGAGGTGCGCGACCTTCTCTCGGTGCGCGCCGCGGAGGTCACCGAGCGCGTCTCGTCGTCGCTCGCCCAGTTCCTCGATCCGCAGAGCGGCGCGCTGCAGCAGCGCCTCCAGTCGCTGCTGCAGAACGATGGGGAGCTCGATCGCTTGCTTCGCGCTCACGTCGGGGGCGACGACTCCGCCCTTGCACGTTCGCTGTCGGCGCACCTCGGCGAAGGAAGCCCCATCTTCAAGCTCCTTTCCGCCACCGACGCGAGCGGCCTGCGCGCCCAGCTGGCCCGCACCGTCGAAGAGGCCCTCGCCGAGCAGCGCAAACACATCCTGCGCGAGTTCTCGCTCGACCAGAAAGACTCCGCTCTTTCCCGGCTCGTCGCCGAGTTCTCGCTCGACGACGACGGCTCGGCGCTCAGCCGCCTCTCGAAGATGCTCGCGGCGACGAGCGAGCAGATCGGCAAGAACCTCACGCTGGACGACGAGGGGTCGGCGCTCGCGCGCTTGCGTCGCGAGCTGCTCGTCACGATCGACCAGCTGACGAAGAACAACGCTGAGTTCCAGGCGCAAGTGCGCGAGACGCTGGCTCGCCTCGATGCACGCAAGCGCGAGCAAGCGCGCGCGCCGGCCCACGGTATCGCCTTCGAGGAGCGGCTTGGCGCGCTGGTCGCCGAGGAAGCGCAGCGCGTGGGCGACCTGTACGAGGCCACCGGGGAGACGACCGGCGCGATCAAGCAATGCAGGAAGGGCGACCACGTCGTCGAGCTCGGGGCCGAGTCGATCGCCGCGCACGCGCGCGTGGTCTGGGAGGCCAAGGAGAAGCAGTCGTACTCGCTGCGGTCCGCGCTCGAGGAGATCGCCGATGCGCGGCGCAATCGGCAAGCGCAGGTGGGCGTGTTCGTCTTCTCGCGGAAGACCGCGCCCGAGGGGCTCGAGTCCCTTCAGCGGCACGGCTGCGACGTCGTCGTCGTCTGGGACTCCGAGGACCCGGGCAGCGACATCGTCCTTCGCGCGGCCTACAGCCTTGCCCGGGCGCTGGCAGTTCGCGAGCGCCGTACGGACCATGCGTCCCAGGCGATCGCCGAGATTGAACGAGCGTCGCGGAGCGTCGAGCGGCAAATCGGCTACCTGGACGATGTCCGCAAGTGGGCCGAGACGGTGAAGGGGCACGGCGAGAAGATCGCCGAGAGGTCCGGCAAGATGGCCGAGGAGCTCCGCCGCGAGGTGGAACGGCTCGATTCGCAGGTTGCCTCGATGCGTACCGCGGGGGAAAGCGGTTGAACGGCCTCCGCGAACAATCCGCGGAATCGTCACGCTGCTGACATAACGGCTCAGTTTACGGTGGGGCGCCCCCGGAGGTCCCGCACCGTGAACGCGTCCGTCCCGCTCTCGATAGCGACGTTGCTCCTCTTTCCGCGGATTGCATTGGCGCAGACGCCCGCTCCGGCGCCGTCTCCCGCGCCTCCGGCGTCGGCCGCGCCATCGACGGCAGCGCCACCCGCAACGGCCGCTGCACCTGCCGCCTCCACGCCACCCGCCGCACCGTCCACCGCGGCGCCGCCGCCCAGCGTCCTGGTCCCCCCGCCGGTTCCCGCCCCGGTCCCGGCGCCGGCCGCCGGCGCAGCGCCCGCCGCCGTGGTCGCGCCCTCGACGTTTCCGGCGACCATACCGCCTGCTCCGCAGGCCGGCGCGGCTCCTCCGGCCACCGTGTCCGCCCCGACGCGCCTGCCCATCGAGTTCGCCTCGCTGCGCCTGATGCGCGAGAAGGGCATCATCACCCAAGGCGAATACGACAGCGCAGTCCGCGACCTCACCGAATCTACCGGGCAGCGCGCTCCCGACCAGGGGACGGTGGTGCTCGGGAAGTGGGCCACGACGCTCTACGGCTTCGTCGAGTCCGACAACATCTACGACACGACCCGAAGCTTCAACGATCTCGCGGGCGCGGGCGCCGTCTCGCGCGCCGAGACCCAGGCCGGGCAAAACGGGCGGTTCACGATGGGGGTGCGCAACTCGCGCATCGGCTTCCGCCTGAAGGCCCCCGAGATCGCGGGCGAGATTCGCACGAGCGCGATGCTCGAGATGGACTTTCTCGGGACGCAGGCGATCGGAACGGGCACCGGCCAGGTCAGCGAGGGGTCGTTCTTCACGAGCCCGCTCCTCCGCATCCGGCATTTCAACTTCAAGGTCGAGACCCCCGTCGTCGACTTCCTCGTCGGCCAGTACTGGCAGCTATTCGGGTGGCAGAGCGCCTACCAGCCGAACTCCGTCGAACTCCAGGGGCTCCCCGGCGAGCTCTACTCGCGCACGCCGCAGATCCGCATCAGCAAGACGATCAAGGCCAAGCCGGTGATCCTCGAGCTGGCCGTGGCCGCAACGCGCCCGGTTCAGCGCGACTCCGCCACCCCCGACGGGCAAGGGGGCATTCGCTTCGCGATCGACTCGTGGACCGGCGTGCAGACCGTCGGCGCGACCGGGACGCAGGTCTCGCCGCTGTCGATCGCCGCCACCGGCCTGCTGCGCCACGTGGCCGTCGATCAATGGGCCGCCAGCCCCAAGACGACCAACGACATCGGCTTGAGCGCGTTTGCGCTCGACGCCTTCGTGCCGGTCATCCCGGGAACCAAGACGCACAAGGACAACTCGTTCTCGCTCAACGGCGAATACGCGACCGGTTACGGGTTCGCAGACATGTACACGAGCCTGTCCGGGGGCGTCGCGTTCCCCGCGCTTCCCACGCCGCCCGGATCGATGACCGCTCTTACCTACACGCCCGACATCGACTCCGGTATCGTCACGTACGATTCGGGAGGCGGGCTGCACGGCATCCAGTGGACCTCGATGCTCTTCGGCGCGCAGTACTACGTGCCGGGCACCCAGGGGACCGTCTGGATCTCGGGGAACTACTCGCACTCGAGCTCGGACAACGCGGCCAAGTACGTCGTCGCTTCGACGCCGACGGCGCTGGCCACCGCGCTCAGCAAGCTGCGGGATGTCGAGGACTGGTTCGACGTCAACCTCTTCGTCGACCCCACACCGGCGGTGCGCGTGGGAATCGAGTACGCGAACTACAACGACATGTACTTCGACGGCCACCACGCCATAAATCACCGCGGACAGCTATCCGGCTTCTTCATCTTCTGAAGGCGGCGTCGTCCTCGTCGCGCATGCGCGACGTCGATTCGCGGAGTAGAGTTGCGCCATGGTGCGATGTCGCGCTGCCATGGGAGCGGCGATCGCCGCGTGCGTGCTGGTGGGCCCCCGCGCGAGCGCTCAGTCGGCGCCCGAGGCGAGCGAGACCGGTACCCCCGCCGACGTGCCGACGGACGATCCTTATGCAGACACAGACCCCGCAGCATTGACCGATTTCCGGCCGACGCTCGATCCGCACGGCACATGGGCGGACGTTCCAGGGTACGGGACCGTGTGGATACCCGACCCCAATGAGGTGGGCGAAGGCTTCCAGCCTTATGACACCGCCGGCCACTGGGACTACGTCGACAGCGATTACACGTGGGTCAGCGACTACGTGTGGGGCTGGGTCTGCTTTCACTATGGCCGCTGGGTGGTCAGCGGCGGGCGCTGGGTCTGGATCCCGGGGCACGCGTACGCGCCTGCATGGGTGTCCTGGCGTCTCGGAGACGGCGAGTACCCGTACCTCGGCTGGTCACCGATGCCGCCGTCCTGGGTGTGGATGGGCGGCGTCGCGTTCGGGCTGGGGTTCTCGCCCTGGGAGCCGTGGGCCTTCGCCTCATACGGAGACGTGCTCGGGCCGGGTCTTCCCACGCGAGTGATCACCGGCGAACGCGCGACGCCCATCGCGCCGCACACGCGGCCGTATGCGCCCGCGCAGCCGACGGTCGGCTCCGCTGCGGGCGCGACGGCTTCGGCGCCGCGCGGGCCTCCGCCGACGATGCTCGGCCTCGACGTCGCACGACTTCCGCGCCCGACGAGAAGCGAGCGCGAGCTGCGTGCTCGGCAGTACGCCCGCCCGTCCACCGCGATGCCCCTCGGCGCGCGTCCGGCGGCGCCGCGCGCGCCTTTCGTCCGTTACGCCTCTCCCCCGACAGGGGTCCCACATGCGCCGGCGGCGGCGCGCGGCGGTGGCCGAGCCCGGCGCTGACCCTTGACGTCGTCGAGCGCCCGCGATACCTGACGGCTCCCCCGCTGCAAGCAGGGCCTGACAACCAAAACCGCGACCTTGGGTGAATGGGAAGCCGGTGCGAATCCGGCGCGGTCCCGCCACTGTAAGTGGGCAATGCCCGTCTCGATGCCACCCGGTCTTCAGCAACCGGGGAAGGAGAGGCGGGCGCCTCGTAAAGCTGCAACACGAGGCCACGCCCCCGAGCCAGGAAACCTGCCCGAGGCGCCGAGCGAGGTGCTCATGCCTTCAGCTCTCCCGCGGCAGGGTGCGGATCTCACCCGGGTGCCGCCCTCGTCCAACCCAACGTTCATTCTCCTCGGCCACGGAAGCCGGGAGGCTGCGGCCAATGACGAGTTCGAGCGCTTCGTCGACGCCTGGCGCGTACACCGTGGCGCCGGCGCCGCGGTGATTCACGCCTACGTGGAGCTTTCTCGGCCCTCCCTCGACGACGCGCTCGCCACCGCGGCAGCCACGGCGGACGAGGTCCTCGTCCTTCCCCTTTTCCTCTTCGCGGCGGGGCACGTGAAGAACGACGTCCCCCTCGCGCTCGCCCGCGCGCGCGCCCTTTTCCCCGGCGTGCGCTTCACCGCGGCACCTCCCCTCGGTGTTCACCCCGATCTCGCCGCGCTGGCGTTCGAACGCGCCGCCGCCGCGGCCCCTGTCGAAGGGCGAGACGCAGAGGGCACGGCTCTCGTCGTCGTCGGCCGCGGCTCGAGCGATCCGGACGCCAACGCCGATTTCTGCAAGCTCGTTCGCCTCGTGGGAGAGGGGCGCAAGCTGCTTCGTGTGGAACCGACGTTTGCGGGCGTCACGCGCCCGCTCTTCTCCGAGACGCTGGAACACGTCGCCCGCGCGCGACCCGCGCGCATCGTCGCCTTGCCGTACCTTCTTTTCGCAGGAAGGCTCGTCGATCGGCTGCGCGCTCAGCTCGCCGAGTTCGCGGAGCGCTATCCCTGGACGCGTGCGGTCCTCGCCGCGCCGCTCGGCGCGGACTCGCGCATCCTGCGCCTCCTCGACGAACGCGCCGAGCAAGTCCGGACGGGCGCCCATGCGCTCCCGTGCGATACCTGTCTGTATCGCACCGAGATCCCCGGGTTCGTCGAGCAAGTCGGCGGGCTGCGGGCGATGCTCTGGAGCGCGCGGCACTCGCTCACCCATACGCAAGCGATGCCCCATGTTCATGCGCACCGGCCCGTGAAAAAGCACGTGCTCGTGTGCACCAACGCCGATTGCGCCGACCGCGGAGGCCTGAGTGTGGTCGAAGAGCTGCGCCGGGGAATCAAGCGCGCCGGCGTGCAGCGCGACGTGAGAGTCACGAAGACGTCGTGCATGGGGCGCTGCGGCGAAGGCCCGACCGTGGTCGTCTACCCCGACGGCGTCTGGTACCGGAGCGTCCGGGCGGAGGACGCCGGCGAGATCGTCCGGGAGCACATCCTCGGCGATCGGCTGGTGTCCCGCATCGTCGACAACGTCATGTGAGCGGAGAAAACAACGATGGCATGTCATGAAATCGCCGCGCTTCGACTGGGGTTGATGCAGGTCCTCGGCGTTCGGGACGACGCCGAGCAACAGCACGAGCTCGCGGAGCTCGGCGACGCCGTCGAGAAGCCCGGCGCGTTGCGCGCGCTGGCTTCGGCGCGCGACCTCGAGGCGATCGCGACCCTGTACGCCGCGGCGCTCTCCGATTTGTCCGAGCGCATTGCGCGCACGCCGGCGAGCGATCCCAAGCTGCCGTACCTGCGATCCCTTGCCATCCTGACGAAAAAGGTGGAGCTCGATCTTCGCGCGCAGGTCGACGCGCTCACGCGCTTCTGGCGCGAGCTCGACGAGATGCACGATTACGTCCACGAGCTCTACCCGGTGGACTGAGGGATGGCCGTCGCGCGCACCGCCCGCATCGACCGAGCCCACCACGTAGGCGCGTCGGCGCGCGCAATCGACCTGCGCCTGTCGGGCGACGAGACCCTCGGCTTCGTCGGCGGCCAGTACGTCATCGTCGACACGGGAGTCGATCTGCCCAATGGCAAGCGCGCGAAGCGCGCGTACTCGATCGCGTCGAGCGATTGCGAGCAGCACGGCTTCCGCCTCATCGTGAAGCTCGTTCAGCCCGGCCATGGCTCGCACGCCATGCATTCGATGGCCGAGGGGTCGACGGTGACCTTCAGCGGGCCGTGGGGCAAATACGTCCCCGACGCACTCGCTACCGGGGACGCGCTCGTCTTCGCGACCGACACGGGCATCACCGCAGCCATCGGTCTCCTGCGGGGGAGCGGGTTCGCCCATGTGCGCGCGGGCGTGCGCGTGGTCTGGTACACGTGCGGTGACGACGATTTCGTCCCCGAGTCGTTCGTGCGCGACGCCCTCGGCCCTTTTGCCGAGCGGCTGACCGTCGAACCCGCGCTCGCCGTGGACCACCCGGAGCGCGCCGTGCATGCGCTGCAGGCGGCGCTCCGCCACGACGCGCGCGGCACGGCCTTCCTATCCGGCGACGGCGCGGTCGTTCATCCCGTTCGCGACGCCCTCGTCGCGCGGGGCGTCCAGACGGACCAAGTGCGCCTCGAGTCGTTCTTCAACAACCCGGCGAGGAAGTCGCCGTGACATCGCCGCCGGCCGCGCCGCGCCCGGACCCTCCGCCTCGCGACCGGACGGGGCTGCGCACCGGCTTCACGACCGGCGCGTGCGCCGCGGCCGCGGCGAAGGCGGCCGCCCGCATGCTGGTGCGCGGCGACGCGAGCGCGTCCATCGAGACGACGCTCCCGAACGGCTCGCGCGTCAGCTTCCCCTTGGCGCGATCGGAGAGGGCGGATGATCGCGCCATCGCCAGCGTGATCAAAGACGCCGGCGACGACCCGGACTGCACGCACGGGGCGGAGATCGTCGCGGAGGTCGTGCTGAGCGGGCAGTCGGGGGTCGTCCTGCACGGCGGTCCAGGGGTCGCGACCGTCACGAAGCCGGGCCTCGGCCTCGAGGTAGGGGGGCCGGCGATCAACGCCGTCCCGCGCCGCAACATCACCGAGATGGTCCTCGAGGAGCTCGCAGGAAGTGCGTGGAACGGCGCCGTCGTGACGATCTCCGTGCCCGGCGGCGAGGAAATGGCGAAGAAGACGACCAACGCACGCCTGGGGTTGCTCGGAGGTATCTCGATCCTCGGGACGAGCGGGATCGTCAAGCCGTTCTCCACGGCCGCGTATCGCGCCAGCGTCGTTCAGGCGATCGACGTTGCGCGCGAGCGTGGAATCGAGGAGCTGGTCCTCACGACGGGCGGCAAGAGCGAGCTCTACGCAATGAAGCTGCATCCCCACCTGCCCGAGGACGCGTTCGTGCAGGTCGGCGACTTCGTCGGGACCGGCCTGCGGCACTGCGCACGCCGCCAGGCGCGCCGGGCCGTCGTCGTCGGGATGATGGGAAAGCTGTCGAAGATGGCGGACGGCAAGATGATGACCCACGCAGCCGGCAGCGAGGTGAACATGGAACTTCTGTCGACGCTCGCCGGCGAGCTGGGCGCCGATGACGAGCTTTGCGCGGCGATCCGCGCCGCGAACACCGCCCGGCACGTGCTGGAGCTCTGCGCGGTTCGGGGGCTCGTCGGCATCACGTCGCTCGTCTGCCGCCGCGTGGTCGAGCACGGCCAGGCGCACGCTGGCGGATCGCTCGCGGTGCAGGCTTACCTCGTCGACTTCGACGGAAAGCTCCTCGGCGGATACCCGTCGGCCAGCCCGGGAGCGGATTGCTTGGGGGGAACGGAGAGGCCATGAACGACATGAGGCAGATGACCGCCCTCGGGCGGCGCATCGAGGACGCGAGCTTCGCCATCGTCGACGCAGAGGCCGGCGACCACGGCTTCCCTTCGCCGGAATGGCAAGTCGTGAGGCGCGCCATACACGCGACGGCCGACTTCGACTTCGTGTCCATCATGAGGTTTCGCTCGGGCGCCGTGGCCAGCGGGGTCGCCGCGCTCCGCAGGGGATGCCCGATCCTCGTCGACGTGAAGATGATCGAGGTCGGCCTCAACGCCGACCGTTTGGCGGCGTACGGCTGCCGCACGCACTGCTTCATCTCGGACGAAGACGTCATCCGCGAAGCGAAGGAGACCCAGGAGACGCGCGCGGCGATCGCCATGCGCAAGGCGATGCGTCAGGGGCTGCTTCAGGGCGCCATCGTCGCGATCGGAAACGCTCCGACGGCGCTCCTCGAGATCGCCCGGCTGGTGCGCGAGGAGCACGTACGGCCCGGTCTGGTCGTCGGTGTTCCGGTGGGGTTCGTCTCGGCGGCGGAGTCCAAGGAGGCGATCGCAGCGGTCGACGTCCCCTCCATCGTGTCGCACGGCCGCAAGGGGGGCAGCACGATCGCGGTCGCCATCGTTCACGCTCTCCTGGCGCTCAGCGCGGAGGACTCGTGAGTCGCGCCGTAACGGTCATCGGGATCGGCGACGACGGATGCGTCGGCCTGTCCAGTCGGGCGATGAACGCCGTCGGCCGTGCGCAGGTGCTCGTAGGCGGCGAACGCCACCTCGCGTTCTTCCCGCAGTTCGCCGGCGAGCGCGTCCTCGTCAAATCCGGGCTACCCGCGGTGCTGGATCGCGTGGCCGAGCTCGCACACGAGAACAATGTGTGCGTCCTCGCGTCGGGGGACCCGCTCTTCTTCGGGATCGGCGCGCTGGTCGTCGCGCGCGTCGGCGCGGCGCACGTGGACATCGTCCCGCACGCGAGCTCGATCCAGCTCGCCTTCGCCCGCGTCGGTCTGCGCTGGGACGACGCCACGATCCTCTCGGTTCACGGGAAGTCCCCCGACGGATTCGTGATGCGCCTGCGACACGCGCGCAAGGCGGGCGTGCTCACCGACCCCGAGAGCTCGCCGGCGCGGCTCGCGACGCGAATGCTCGAGCACGGCGAGGCCGCCTGGGAGGCATGGGTCTGCGAGAACCTCGGCGGCGCGGACGAGCGCGTGCGGAAGTTCGCGCTCCCGGACCTTGCCCAGACAACCGACGTCGGGAGCCTGAACGTTCTCGTTCTCGTGCGGACCGATCCCGCGTGGCGGGAGCCCCCGGCGATCCCGTACTTGCACGAGGATGCCTTCGCCAAGCGCATGCCCAAAAAGGGCCTCATCACGAAGCGCGAGGTGCGTTGTCTCTCGCTTGCGGCGATGGACATCCGTCGCGACTCCGTCGTCTGGGACGTGGGCGCCGGCTCGGGCTCCGTCGCGATCGAAGCGGCGATGCTGGCGCCCTTCGGCCGGGTCTACGCCGTCGAGGTCGACCCCGAGGGAGTCGCGATCTGTCGTGAGAACACGCACGCGCACGGGGCGGACAACGTCACCGTCGTGGCGGGCCGCGCACCCGAGGCGCTCGCCGATCTCGAGGCGCCCGATTCCGTGTTCGTGGGAGGTAGCAAGGGCAGCATGGAGGACATCGTCACGGTCGCGCTCGATCGCCTCAAGCCGGGCGGCCGTCTCGTCGTGAACGCGATCACGCTCGACAACGTGGGGGAAGCCTACCGGGTGCTGCGCGGGCGTGGTCTCACTCCCGAAGTGACGCTCCTCAACGTCGCGCGCGGCGAGCCGCTGGCGCAGTACCTGCGCTACGAGGCGCTCAACCCGATCCACATCTTCGCCGTCACGAAGACCCCGGGAGGTGACCCGTGAGCACCATCTGGGGCGTTGGCCTCGGTCCGGGCGCTCCGGACCTCGTCACTCTTCGCGCGATCGCGACGGTCCGGCGCGCCGACGTGATCGTCTTGCCGCGGAGCAGCGACTTCGGCGAGTCGGTCGCCTGGAGCATCGTCAAGCACCACATCGAGTCGCGCCCCGATCAGGAGAAGCTGCCCCTGACCTTTCCGATGAGCAACGACCCGGGGCGCGTCCGCGCCTGCTGGGACCGTGCGCTCGTCGAGATCGGCGCGCGCGTCGAGGCCGGCAAGTCGATCGCCTTCGTGACCGAGGGTGACCCGAGCCTCTACAGCACGTTCATCTACCTGCAACGCGAAGCTCCGAAGCGCTGGCCCGACGTGCGCATCGAGGTGGTGCCCGGGGTGAGCTCCGTGATGGCGGTGCCCGCCGTTGCCGGTATCGCCCTCGCGGACGGGCAGGAGCGGGTCGCGATCGTCCCCGCGGCCTACGGCGTGGAAGACGCCGACGACCTTCTACGCAAGTTCGACACCGTCGTATTCATGAAGATCGGTCCCGAGATGGGGCGACTCGTCGCGGCGCTGGAGCGGCACGGTCTGGTCGATCGCGCGGTGTACGTCGCCAAGGCAACGATGAGTGGCCAGCGCGTCGTGCGCGACGTCCGCGAGATCTCCGGCGAGCGAGGCGATTGCTTCGCGATGGTCGTGGTCGCACGGAAAGAGCGGAGCGGTGTGATCGTCGGGGACGTCCCACGCACGGCGCACGGCACGTCTCGGGCTTCGCCCGAGCGTGGTCCAAACCCGGGGGATGCGTCGTGAGCGCTCCGCGCAAGCCCTTCGCCGTTTACGCGATCACGAAGCACGGGATCGCGCTCGCCGCCCGCCTCGTCCCCGCGCTGCCTTCCGCGGACCTCTTCGTCAGCGAGAAGCTCTTCGCGCAGACCCCGGAAGGGGTCAAGCCGAGCGCCCGCCCGATGCCGCTGCCCATGGGCCCTGTGCTCGCCGATACGTTCGAGGCCTACGACTGCCACGTGTTTCTCATCAGCGTCGGCGCGGTCGTCCGCATGATCGCGCCGCTGCTGAAGAACAAGAAGGTCGACCCCGCCGTCGTCTGCGTCGACGACGCCGCCCGCTTCGCGATCTGCGTCCTCTCCGGGCATGTCGGCCGCGGCAACGCGTTCACCGCGCGCGTCGCGGGCGCCCTCGACGCGCAGCCCGTCATCACGACGGCGTCGGACGTCGGCGGCACGCTCACGGTCGACATCCTCGGCCGCGAGCTCGGCTGGAGCCTCGACGATCCGGATCGCAACGTCACGCGCGGGTGCGCGGCCGTCGTGAACGAGACGCCGGTCCTCTTCGTTCAGGAGGCGGGCGAGGCGTCGTGGTGGCCTGCCGACAAAGCCCTCCCTCCGGGGGTCGCCTACACGACCTCGCTCGACGGCGTCGACGCGCGCGCCTGGGAGATCTTGCTCATCGCCAGCGATCGGGACGTGCGTCAGAGCCACCTCGCGTGTTGGGAGAACGCGGTCGTGTACCGGCCCAAGAGCCTCGTCGTCGGTCTGGGCTGCGACCGGGGCGCGGCCCCCGAGATGGTCGAGCGTGGCGTGGACGCGATGCTCGCCGAGCACGGTCTCTCGCCCAAGTCGGTCAAGGCGATCGCGACGATCGATCGCAAGGCCGACGAGCAGGCCTTCCTCGCTCTCGCGGAGCGGCGCGGTTGGCCGCTCCTCACGTTTTCGGCGGAGCAGCTCGAGGCAGCGCGTGGGGTACAGAACCCGTCGGCCAAAGTGAAGGAGCACGTGGGAACACCTGGCGTCGCCGAACCGGCTGCGCTGCTGGCGGCGGGAGCCGAGCAGCTGCTCGTGCCCAAGCGGGTGTACACGGAGCCGGGCGCCGGTCGCTCGATGACGTTTGCAGTGGCCCGCGTCCCATTTTCGTCGCGCGCTGCGAATCGTAAGGAGGAAGACGCATGAGCGATCTGTCCAGAGGAACGCTCTCGATCGTTGGAATCGGGCCGGGCGCCGATCAGCACACGACCCCGGCCGCACTCCACGCCATCCAGGAGGCCGACCTCGTCGTCGGGTACACGACCTACATCCGTCTGGTGAAGCATCTCATCGCGGGCAAGGAGATCGTCAAGACGGGAATGACCGAGGAGATCGGCCGCGCGCGCGCCGCGGTCGAGCGCGCGCGAGACGGCGGGCGGGTGGCCATCATCTCCTCCGGCGACGCCGGCGTGTACGGGATGGCGAGCCTGGTGTTCCAGGTCCTCAAAGAGCTCGGCTGGAAGCGAGGTGACTCGCCGGAGCTCCGCATCGTTCCGGGGATGACGGCGCTCAACTCGTGCGGCTCGCTCGTCGGCGCGCCCTTCGGCCACGACTTCTGCGCGATCTCGCTCTCGGATCTGCTCACGCCCTGGCCGGTCATCCGCAAGCGCCTCGAGGCCGTCGCCGCGAGCGACTTCGTCGTCGCGCTCTACAACCCGGCGAGCGGCAGGCGAACGCGCGGCATCGTCGAGGCGCACGACATCCTTGCGAAGTACCGCCCCGGCACGACGCCAGTGGCCGTGGTGAAGAGCGCCTACCGGACGCTCGAGTCCGTCGTTCTGACCGATCTGGATCGCTTCCTCGACTACGAGATCGGGATGCTCACGACGGTGATCGTGGGATCGACCAACACCTTCGTCTTCGAGGGGTACATGGTCACGCCGCGCGGCTACACGAACAAGTACACCTGGGAAGGCGAAACGCTGCCGGGACAGGTGCCGGGGCGTTCGCTCGTCCTGGAGGAGGGCTGAGATGGCGCGCGTGGGAAGGTTGGCGGGGGCGATTCTCGTCGAGTCGGCGGGCGACTACTGGCTCGTGGGCAATCCGAAAGAGCCTTGCGACTGGGCTGCGCAGGGCTTCGAGACCCCTCCGGAAATCGATGCGGCGAGGCGCCCGTGGATCGGGTTGCAGCGCGCGGGGCAGGTCACGCTGCGAGAGCCGCACCTCGTCATCGACGCCGACGGCGAGGCGCTCGCGCCCGAGATCGCGAAGCGCCTGCTCATCGAGCGCAACGGCTCCGTGAGCGAGCGTCTCTGGCGGTTGGTCGTCGGAATCGAAGACGGGCGTGAGCCACCGGGCGCCGTCCCCGCCCAGTGGCTCGTCGAAGTTCCGGAGTCCGTGTGGCGCGTCGTCCGCGACGGCGTCCTTCGTTGCTTGTGAGGGTGAAGCGATGCGCGTCTACATCATCGGCGCCGGACCCGGCGATCCCAAGCTCATCACGTTGCGCGCCGCGGAGCTCATCGCCCGGTGCGCGGTCGTCCTCTACACCGGGTCGCTCGTACCGCGTGAAGTGCTCGCCGGGGCCCGGCCGGAGGCGCGCGTGCTCGATTCGAGCTCGATGACGCTCGACGAGATCATGGCGGTCCTCGCGAGCGCCCGCGACGCCGACGAGGACGTCGCCCGCGTGCACACCGGAGATCCGCTCGTCTTCGGTTCGACGGCCGAGCAGATGCGCCGCATGCGGGAGCTCGGCATCGAGTACGAGATCGTCCCCGGCGTCTCCTCCTTCTCCGCGGCAGCCGCGGCGATCGGCCGCGAGCTCACCCTCCCGGAGCTTTCGCAGACGGTCATCCTCACGCGCGCAGAGGGACGCACGCCGATGCCGGCGCGCGAGAAGCTCGATGACCTCGCGCGCCACGGCGCGACGATGTGCCTCTTCCTCAGCATCACGTTGCTGAAGGACGTCGTCGACGCGCTGACGCCCTCGTATGGCGCGGACTGCCCCGTCTGTGTCGTCCACAAGGCGAGCTGCCCCGAGCAGAAGATCGTCTGGGGCACGCTGGCGGACATTCGTGAGCGCGTGAAGGCGGCTGGCATCCGATCGCAATCGATGATCCTCGTCGGCCGAGTGCTCACCTCGGAGGACTTCGCCGAGTCCCGGCTGTACGCCGCCGACTTCAGCCATCGCCATCGCAAGGCACGCCCCTCCGTTCCGCTGGTCGAGGACGAACGATGAGCGACGCGTCCGCGGCGGCGAAACGCAGAGGGCTCGTCATCGTTTACACCGGACACGGCAAAGGAAAGACGACCGCGGCGCTCGGACTCGTCTTCCGCGCGCTCGGTCGCGGCATGCGCGTCGCCGTGGTCCAGTTCATCAAGGGCAAGTGGAAGACGGGGGAGCGGACCTTCGCCGAGAGCCTCTCCGGTCTCGAGTTCCACGTGATGGGCCTGGGCTTCACCTGGGAGAGCGACGACCTGTCTCGCGAC
>CALKVG010000519.1 GCA_937998045.1 uncultured Myxococcales bacterium | reverse complement strand
GCCCCCGACGGTGGGCGGAGGTCGCCCCAAGCGTCCCCCGCACCACCCGCGCCACCCGGGCTCCTCGCGCCGCCGCCGCGCGATGCCGAACCAGCCGCGAAGGCGCCAAAGCTCCTGGTGAAGACGATGCTCGGGTTTCGGGCGTTCAAGGAACAGAAGGGGGCACCTGCGCCTCCGGAAGGAGGCAGCTGGGCCCCGCCGCAGGCACCTCGGGCGAGCCCGCTGCTCGGTCTGGGAGGGCTCTCGCAAAAGTCGTCGCAGGCGTCCGAGCATCGTCGTTCCGCGCCCCCCCCCGCGCTCGACTCCCTCGCGGATCGAGCGACAGGCCCGACGCCGCCGCGGCCCTTCCCCGGCAGGGCGGACTCGCAATCCCGCCGCGTAGGCGCATCGACGCCAGCTCCCCGCCGCCCTCCGCGACGGCCCCAGGGCGGCGTCCCTCGCTGGTTCTACTTTGTCGTGGGGGGCGGCGCGCTCCTCACGGCAATCGTCGTCGGGGTCGTGCTCGTGGGGCAGACGCCCGCCAAGGTGCCGCTGGATCTGGACGCCGCACCGGTTGCGCAGCCCAACGCGGCCCTTGACGCCATCGCCCCAGCCTCCGAGACGGCGTCGACCCAGGCAGGCCTGCCCGTGCCGCCCGCCTCCGGCAAGGAATCGCGCGAGCTGAAGACACTCCTGGAGGAGCAGCAGCGATTGCTGCAGGCCTGCATCGCCGATGCGACGAAATGTGGCCGCTGGACCCGGTTTTCCAAAGAGACGCTGACCGCGCCCGCCAATCCGGTGACCGCTCCCGTTCCCGCTCCCGAGGGGCCCCGCGACGGATGGCTCCAGCGTCTGAAGATCCCGAAGGATTTCCCCCCGGACACCGACACTCGGCTCAAAGAGATCTTCGACTACGACGCCAGGCGCCCTTCGGGACGAACGGGCTTCAACGTCCGTTACTTCGAGTGTTCGGCGTACGAGGACATCATCGACGCGGCGCTGCTCAAGTACGAAGCGCCGAGCTGGGTCAAGGCCGTGGTGTTTCAGGAGAGCGGATGCATCCTCACCGCCACCTCTCCGGTGGGAGCCAAGGGCCTGTGGCAATTCATGCCCGAATCCGCGCGTGCCTATGGCTTGCGCGTCTCCGAGGGGGAGATTGACCAGAGACTCGATCCCGTCCGATCGACGGACGGGGCGGTGCGCTTCCTGACGGATCTTCGCAACGACGTCGGCGCGTGGGATCTTGCGCTCGCGGCCTACAACATGGGCCCGTACGGGGTGATCCGTCGCCTGCAGCAGATGGGCGGGAAGGCAACATTTCGCGATCTCGCCCAGGCGGACCTCCTGCCCCAGGAGACCTCTCTGTACGTTCCGAACATCGAGGCCTACGCCCTCGTCCTCGAAAACATGCGGTCCTTGCACCTCGGGGGATCGGGAAAGCACCCCGAGACCACCTCCGAGATCACCGTCAAATCGGGGACGCGACTGAGCCTCGTCGCGCGCGCGGCCCACACGAGCACGCTGCACATCAAGGAGCTCAATCGCGCCTACCTCGGGGACGTGGTCCCGGACGGCGAGACCACGGCTTGGGTTCCCGACGCCGAGGCCCACCGCGCCCAGCTGTTCTTCGACACGCCAGGGCCGGACGACAAGGTGGACACCTGCGTTCCCGAGGATTTCGACTGGGGTACGACGGTGCTCGAAACGAGCAAGTATGCGCAGCAGTGCGCGCCGAAGCCGTAGTGTCCCGAATCGCGGTCGCTATGCGACCATACTCGGGACACTGCCTCTCCCCTCGTCGTCATCTCGCTGCATAACGACGACGGTGGAGGGGGGACGGTTGAGTGGGACTAACGCGCGCCTCGGCGCTTCGCGCCCCCCATATCGCCTGGCGGCGAACGACTTCGCGAAGCGAAGTCCGAGAAGAGGACGCCCGAGAAAGAAGCTCGCTAGAGCTTTTTGTTCCCCGCGATGTCCCACTTCATCGTGATGGTGGGGCCCGCGGAGCCGTCGTCCTTCTGCGTCTTGTAGTCGTACTGAACGCGCGCAAAGTTCAGGGTGAGCGTCTCGCTGTGGCCCGAAGCGTCGCCGCCGGAGCCCGAGTAGCTCTTGGAGGAGATGATCCCCTGCTCCATCGTGATGGTGATGTACTCGAGCGGCTTGGCCCCGCCGGCCTTGCGAACGACGAGGACGGCCTTCTTGAAAGGCTGACCTGCTGCGCACATCCCGAGGAGAACGGCCGTCGAAGCGTCAGGATGTTTCGAAATCGTCAGATCCGCAAACTGAACCTTTCCGGAGCCGGCGCCGCCGCCAACCTGCGACGATCCAGCCTGTGCGGCGCCCCAGGACCAGGACAGGACGTCGATCTCATTTTTGTGAGCGTCGTCCTGTGACTCGCCTTTGACGTCGTCAATCTTGAGAAAAATATCACCCTTCGCCATGGTCGACCCCTCGTCTCGCTCGCTGCGTTCTCGCGTCGCCGCGTTGCGGTGGAACTTACCATGGATCCTCCCGCCGCATTCGGGAAGTGCGCCGGCTGTCACCCACTTAGATGACGCAGGGTCTGTCCGGGCACGGTCCCATCGTGTATAAACCCGGCCTGTCTTGTCATGAACGTCGCGCTTCCGGTAAGGATTTCGACGGGTTTGCGCCCGCCCTTGCCCAATCAGCGCGCAGCTTTCCCAGCCACGCCAGCCAAGCCGAGGCGACTCCGTGCCGGATAAGCCGCTTTGGACCGAGGGCCTGTACGTAAGCCAGCACCACTTCCAAGCGCAGGATCTCTACCACGAGGCGCTGCTTCGGGACCGCATCTCGGCCATCCGCCGCTTCGACTGGGGCGTCCTCGAGCTCGAAGTGGATGACCGCTTGCTCCAGGCCGGCCAGTTCCGGCTGCAGCGCCTCGAGGCGGTGTGGCCGGACGGATTGGTCGTCCGCTGCGGCGGCCAGACCGAGACGCCGACGCCGGAGGCGCGCTCGTTCGAGGGGGTGTTCGCTCCCGAGGCTCCGCATCTCGACGTCTTCGTAGGCCTTGCCAGCGAGAGCTCGTCCTCGGGCAACGTCGCAGCGTCCGGCGACCCGGCCGTTCACCGTCGCTTCTCTCGTGCGGTGCAGAGCGTCGGCGACTTCAACACGGGGGGCGCGCCGCAGGAGATCGACATCGCGACGCCCAATCTGCGCATCCTCTTCGGGACCGAACCTCGGGAGAGGCTTTCCACGGTCCACGTAGCGCAGCTCGTTCGGCAGCCGGGCGGACGAGTGATCGTGCGCGACAACTTCGTGCCACCGGTGCTGCGGATCTCGGCGGCTCCTTTCGTGACGAGCGGCCTTCATCGCGTCCTCGGAGCGCTCATCAGCAGGCAACGCGAGCTTGCGTCCGGACGGAAGCAGCGAAACGTTGCGAACATCGAGTTCCATTTCACGGACGCGCGGCGTTTCTGGCTCCTCCACACGTTGAACACTGCGATCCCGCGCTTGTCTCATCTCGTGAACGTCAAGGCGCATCCCGAGGAGGTCTACGTTTCCCTCGTCGAGCTCGTGGGGCAGCTCGCGACGTTCGCGCCCGACGCGGATCCCACCGCTCTCCCGCCGTTCAACTACACGGAGCTCGGCGACGTCTTCGAGCAGCTGTTCGCGAAGGTCCTCTCGCTCCTGGCCATCGATTCCGTCCCCACCTACGTGGAGGTCCCGCTCGAGCGCCGTCAGGACGGCATGTTCGTCGGCAAGATTGCGGAGCGGCGCATCTTCAACCACGAGTTCTTCTTGGCGGTGAAGTCGACGCTGCCCGAGGCGGTGGTACGAGAGCGCGTCCCACAGCTTCTCAAGGTTGCCTCGTGGACGCACATCTACGACGTGGTCAGCCAAATGCGCGAGGGTGTCCGCACCGAAGTGGAATGGCATCCGTCGAGCGCACTACCCGTCAAGCCCGGACTCTGCTTCTTTCGACTCGTTCGCCAGGGGCCGTTCTGGGAGGAGATCGCGAAGACGGCGACCCTGGCGCTTTACATTCCGATTAACGCGGATTGGAGGGAGACGTTGCTGCACGTCTATGCCATCAGTCCGGAGTACCTGCGCTGAGGAGCGGACGTGAGCGCGATCTACGCGGCAAGCGCGGAGGTGCTGATCGCGGCCGTGCGGCTCGGGACGGATCGCGATCTCCCGCCGCCGGCAGAGCTGCGAGAGCGGTTCGTCCAGGGACTGCAGCAGATGGTCTCGCGATGCCGCACGTTCGGCGTACCCGAGGCGGACGTCGGCGAGGCGCACTACGCGCTCGTCGCTTTCATCGACGAGCGGATCCTCCGGTCCAACTGGCCGGGGCGCGCCGAGTGGATGAGCAGCCCGCTCCAGCTCCAAATCTATCGCGAGTTCCGCGCGGGTGAGAACTTCTTCGCGCGCCTGGGCGCGCTCTTGCAGAAGGCGCAGACGTCGCCATCGCTCGAGATTTATTACCTGTGCCTCGCGCTCGGGTTCATCGGCGCTCATGGCGAACAGAACGCGCGTTCGTATTTCGACGCCGTGCGAGGGCGCATGCCGCGGGGCCGCCTGGCGACTCCGCTCAGCCCTCACGCAGTGCCGAAGGACCACTACTCCCTCACCCGGCCTCGACGACCGCTGGCGCTGGCGCTGGCCCTGGGCTGCGCTCTCATCGTGGCGCTGGGGTTGATGCTGCTCTGGTGGTCGCTGGGCTCCGCCATCGGAAAGGCAGGCGCCGAGCTGGCGATGACCGCCCTGACGACGGCCACTGCACGCGCCGGCGGGTAGACCCATGCGCTGGCTGCTCATCGCACTCGCGTCGTTGCTCCTCCTCGCCGTCTGGATCGTCGGCATCTTCTTCCCCGAGCTGCGGTGGATCGCCGAGCTCGTCACGGCCGTCGTCGTCGCGATCGTCCTCGCGGTCGTGGCGGTCCGGTGGATGCGCAAACGGCTGAAAGCGCGGGCCATCGAACGCGAACTCACGAAGAAGTCGGAGGCTGACCAGCCGGAGATCGCCGTGCTGCGCGCCGACATGGAGAACGCGGTGCGCGCCCTCAAGCGTCAGGGCGGACGCAGCCGGGCTGCGCTGTACCGACTGCCCTGGTTCGTCATCGTCGGACCACCCGCCGTCGGGAAGACGACGGCGTTCGAGCGCTCCGGCCTGTCCTTCGTCTCGAACGCCGCAGGCGCCCCCAAGATTCGCGGCACCGCCGGGACGCGAAACTGCGACTGGTGGTTCGCCCAGGAAGCGATCTTGCTCGATACGGCGGGTCGATTCGCGACGCGGGACGATGACCACGACGAGTGGATGGCCTTCCTGGACATGCTGCACCGCTTCCGGCCGGAACGTCCGCTCGACGGCCTGATCGTCGCAGTGAGCCTTCCGGACGACATCGGATCCCGGAGCGAGGTGGAACGAGAAGAGCTTGCGGCGAAGCTGCGCAGTCGGCTGGACGAAGTGCACCGGCGCCTCGAGATGGTCCTGCCCGTATACCTTCTGTTCACCAAGGCGGACCTCGTGGCGGGCTTCGTCGAGTTCTGGTCGGATCTCGCGAAACCTCAACGCTCCCAGGTCTGGGGCGCGTCGTTCGAGGTCGACGATCCGCGGCTGGAGCAGCCGGGCCGCGCGGTCGAGAACGAGTTCGATATCCTGTCCGATGCGCTGCACGCACGTTTGCTGGAACGCGTTCCCTCGGAGCGCGACGCGAACCGACGCGCGCGCGTCATGCAATTTCCGCTCGAACTGCGTGCTCTACGCGCCCCGCTCGCGCAGTTCGTGGACGCCCTGTGCCGGCCGGGCGTGGATACCGAGCCGCTCCGCATCCGTGGATTTTACGTCACGAGCGCGATGCAGGTCGGCCGCCCGGTCGAGCGCGTGCTCTCCGAGATGATGCGGGGATTCGACATGCAGCGGCCAGCCGTGGCTGCAGCAACGGGCGGCGAGATGCACAGCTACTTTCTCGCCGATCTTTTCCGGAACGTCATGCTGGCGGACGTCGGTCTGGCCACACGATCGGCGGAGGGAATCGAGCGCCGCTCGCGCCGAGAGCTTCGTGCGGCGCTCCTCGCACTCGCCGTCGCGGCGTTCGTCCTCTTTCCGGCGCTGGTCAGCTACCTCCGCAACACGCAGCTCGTGCAGGAGGTCGACCGCACCGCGCAAATCGCGAGGGCGCGCGGTCAGGCGAGCATGCCGGGCACCGCCGGTGATCCTCTGGAGCCCATGCTCGACACGCTCGACCACCTCGACAGCGAAGCGTCGGGCTTCGGAATACCGGGCTGGTTCGCGCCGCGCGCCGCGCGCGAGCTTCGCGGTCCGCTCCGGAAAGCCTATCTGGACAGGATCCATTCCCTGCTTCGCGCTCGTGTCGCGCCGGAGCTGGAGAAGGAGCTCGCGACCATCTCGAAGGCCCGACGACTTGACGATTCGATCGACAGCCCCGAGGACCATACGGGGTTCCGCAACGCCTACGATGCGGTAAAGCTCTACGCCACGCTGGCCGATCCGGAAGGCCACGTCGACCCATCGTGGACGCCGGACCGCCTGGCGCGGGCATGGCAGCGCACGCTCCCGGGAGGCGCCGCGCTCAACTTCGCGCGGCTCGTTCGACACGCCACGAATTACCTGGACGCGCTGCCGGAAAACCCGCCGTTGAAGTGGCCGTCCACGCGGACGCTGCAGGACGCGCGTGTGACATTGAAGCAGCTGGGCGTCGACCAGCTGCCTTACCACTGGGCGCTGCGACGCGCTTCCGATCAGTCGCCCCTCCTCGCGCGAGATGTCCTCGACGCCGGCTCGCAGGAATACGTGACGTGCCCGCCGGAGCAGGAGCTCGTTCCGCGCCAGTACACGGCGAGTGCGTGGGCAAAGATCGAACCGGTGCTCGATTCCAGAGAGGGCTGGCCGGCGGAGGCGCGTATCGAGCGCTGGGTCGTCGCGGACATGGGGGTTCCGGCCGACGAGAAGGGCCTGCGGGCGCAGGTACGCGCCCAATACTACCGCGACTACGAGGGCCGATGGATGGCAGTCCTCGACAAGTGTGCGGTGCATCGCCCCGAGGACTTCCGGACGTCGCAGAGCGAGCTCGAGGCGCTGAAGGCCTCCAAAGGCTTCTACAGGTCCTTGTTCGCTCAGTTCAGTACGAACGCCATCGCGGAATCCAAGAAGGACCTGTTGCCGATTCCGCTGCCGCTCTCGACGGAGGGATGCGCGGCCAAGTTCGCGTCCGCGCGGCCCGACGCAAGCGCCGCGGCAGCGGCAAAGGCACAATCGCCCGTTCAGAAGGCATTCGAGCCGCTGCTCGTCTTCAGCGGCGATGCAGAGGGCGCTCCGAAGCCCGCGCCACTCGACAATTACATCGCGCATCTCGAGAACCTCAGGGCCGCTCTCGAAGGGGCGAGCGACGCGCCCGGTGGTCCGGATCTTGCGCCGCAATTTGCGAATACGAAGCGGGGGGTGGAAAGGCTGCTCGACGGCGTTCAGGAGCCACTGAAGTCCAAGCTCCGGGCGCTTCTCATGCCTCCGGTCGAGGGAACAATCCACGTCACCAAGGCGGAGACCACGAAGGGGACGTCCGACGAGTGGAACAAGAAGGTCTACGCCGCCTGGGATACCAAACTGCGCTCGCACCGGCCGTTCGCCGGATCCGAATGGGCCGCCTTCGAGGACTTCCGCGCCTTCTTCCAGCCCGACGGAACACTCTGGAGCTTTTTCAAATCGACTCTCGGCAGCTCCGTCGAGCTCACCGATGCCGGTTACAAGACCAAGCCCGGCGCCACGCCGTTGGCTCCGGACCTCCTCGCGTGCCTGTCGATCGCGCAGGAGATCACCGACGCGTTCTTTCCTGCCGGCGATGATCCCGGCCTGCGCTTTTCGCTGCAGCTCGATTGGTCAGCGACCGATATCAGCGAAACAAAATTCAGCATCGGAGAAAAGCCGGCAGCGTTGCCCAAGGCACAGTGGTCGGCGCCGTTGAAGTGGAACGGGGAGGGGGTGCGACTCGAATGGGTCCAGGCGGGACGCAATACCCAGGAGATGGGTCGCCACGCGACGTTCACGCTCTTCGATCTGTTCGACCAGTTCCACGGACTCAACCCCGGCGGGCGGCAAGGAATCTACACGGCCGACTTCCCGCCCTTCGCCGTCAGGGTGCGTTCGGACGGGAAGCGAGATCCCTTCGCAAGGAACTTCTTCTCGCGTCTTCATTGCCCCGCGAACATCGAGATGGTCGCCCCATGAACCCAGGGAGCACATGGCGTACGGGGGCAGCGCTATTCGGCAAGGCCCCGTGGAACGAGGAGTACCTTCGGGCCCCGGCGCGGCATGCCGAGCTTCGCTCGCTGGACGAATGGATATTCCGAAATGCCAGCGCGATGCCCGCACTGTCGCAAACCGTTGGACGCGAAGTCCCCATTCCTACCTACGGTTTCCTCGTGAGCGTGGACGCGAGCGCGCCGCTTCAGGCGGTGGCCGGCGTGCTGAGCCCGAGCCAGGACAAGGCAGGTCGAGCTTATCCCCTCGTGGTCGCCGCCGCCGCCAATCTGGAGCCGCGGGTGGTCGCCCATCCCGAGGTCGCGCCGATTCTCCTGGAATCATATTGGGAAATCGCCGTCGAGGCCCTGACCGGGTTGAGCTCCGAAACCCCGGCCGTCGGGGATCGGAGCCTGGAGCGCGCGACCGAAACCCCCCTCGAGTCGGCTTTAGCGGCGCTGGAGCTTTATACACGGTGGACACGCGAGACCTCCGTGGCCGATTTGTGTGCGCTGCTGGGACGGTCCACCGAATGGCTCGATTCGGCTGGGCGCCAGGTGCTCGAATCGGCATCGCCCAGCTTGCTGGCAATTCGAGTCCCCTTGGGGGGAGCGGCAGGTAGCGCATTGTGTTTCTGGCTCGATGTGCTCCGCCGCGCGGGCCGGTGGGAGGGGGGGCGCGCACCGAGCTTCTTCTGGTCGCATGACGGCGTCGGCGGAGACGCTCTCCTGTGCCCGGGCGCGCCCGGCGAGTCCGTCCTGGCGGCCCTTTGGACGAACGCGCCGGCTGGGGAGATCGTTTGCGACCTCGCGAGGATTGGACCCGCACCGCCGGTATTCTCTTCGTCCGGCTCCGGGCAGGGCAGCGTGGCCACGTTCCTCGAGGAGCTGGAATCGGCGCGCTCCGCAGGCTCCCAAGTACACGGTCTTCGTGGGCCGCGCTAAACTGCGGTCATGGCAGTTGGTTTTCGCGTCTCGTACAGCGGCGTCGTCCCGAACGTCGACGGGGGCGAGCGTGTTCTCTCGCAGCTTCCGATCCGCTTCGGCCGCAACGCGATGAACCACTGCCAGATTGTGCACCCGTACATTTCCGACTTCCACGCGACGGTCGAGCTCATTGACAATGCGCTGTGCGTTCGCGATTTGAATAGCAAAAACGGGGTGTTCTTCCCCTCCGGCCAGAGGATTCCTCCCAACGTGCCCACCCCCATCGACACGGCGGGGCCAGAGTCGTTCCTGCTCGGGCGCGCCGTGCGAGTGAAGGTCGAACCATTCGCTCAGGATCGGCAGATCGGGCAGCGTGCGTCGGAAGCGTGTGGCACGGTCCTCGGCAACCGCGCGGTGTTGCAATCCGGAGGATACCGGCTTTCCCAGCCTGTCGTGCCGCCCGGAGGGTACGCCGCCTCTCAGGCCTCGCTGCCGCCTGCAGGAGGGCCCGCCGCGCAGCCCCCCATGATGCAACCAGGCGCGAACGCCGCGTATCCGAGCCGGGGACCCGTTGGTCCTGCGGCCCCCGAGCTGCCCCCGCTTCCATACGGTGCAGGTGGCGGGCCCGGACAGGTGCCCTCTCCGATGGGCGCTCCGATGAACGCGCAGCGCGGGCATCCGGGAACCCAACAGCTGCACCTGTCCATTGAAACGATGGCTGTTCTCGGCTTGCGAGAGCTCGCGTCGTCGCTCGTTCCCGGAGCACCCCTCCAGACGACCGGAGATGTTGCCCGCCTGCTGACGAAGCTTCACGACACCGTCGAGATGTTCTGTCGGTGCTTCGTCCCTCTACGCGAAGGCTATTCGCAATTCGTGTCGACGATGGACCTGCGCCGGGCGGCGACGCAGCGGTCACTCAACCGCTCGCAGACGGCGCTCCGGATCGAGCAAGCGCGCGACCCGGCGTCGGTCGCTGCCGCGCTCCTCGACTGGCGAAATCAGGACTACGACGCTCCGCAGGTCGTCGAAGAGATTTTCGCCGAACTGATGATGCACCAGCTCGCCCTGGTCGACGGCATCATGCGAGGTGTCCAAGCCTTGCTCGAAGAGCTGTCGCCGGCGCGCATCGAACGCATGTTCGACGACGAAAGACCAGCCGGTGTTTCGGCGATGCTCGGACGACACCGAGCCCTGTGGCAAACGTTCGCGCAGCACCACGAGGAGCTCAAGAACGAGACGCGTTTGTTCGAGCTGGTGTTCGGCGCAGACTTCGCCGAGTCCTATCGCGAGTACCTATCGACCCATGGCACCAATACTAGGTAGTGTCCCCAGTCGCGGGTCGCAGTGGGCCCGAAACTCGGGACACTACCCCGCCCCTCGCCGTCATGCCTTGCGGCGTGACGACGAGCCGCGCTTCGCGCCGAGCCTTCTCCGGATCGCCCTGCGGCTTCCGACTTCGCTTCGCGAAGTCGGAAGATGTCGCGCTGCTCTCCCTCCGTCGTGCGGCATGATGACGCTCTCCGAAGGACACTCGCAGTTCCGAGTTCGCGATTGCGTGTAGATGCGCCGAGCGTTAGGGTGGGCGGCCGTGAGAACCGGCCGGACCCCGATTGTCGCTTTGCTGTTCGCAGCGTCTTCACTGGTGACGGGTAGCGCAGCTGCGCAGGCCATGCCGGCGCCCGCACCCCCTGCTCGAAGCGATGGGTGGAACACGGCCACGAACATCCTTGCCGTGTCCTCGCTAGCTTTCGAGGCCGTGATGCCGCGCGTTTTTCTCTCGGATCCCGAGGTCACGTCGGGCTGGAAAGCGCGATGGCACGTGTCGGTGCTCACTCCCATCCTGGCGTTGACGACGCTCGCGCTCTTCAACGAGCAGGTGCTCAAGAGCTCGTTCGCGGGGTCGTTGCCAGGCTGCACCAGCGACAACCAAGGGCAGCCGGGTTGTACGTCGTACGGATTCTTGTCGACGCAGTCGTTCGCCGCGGCCTCCGCCCTCGGCCAGGGCGCCGGCGTGTTTCTCGTGGATACCCTTCGCTGGAGCGGGGGCTCCATCAACGCTGGCTCGCTGATCGGCGAAGTGGGGGTGCCGCTGGTGCTCGCCCCCATCACCATCATCGGACGGACCGAGGGCAACTGGGAATCCGGGGGTCAGGCGTGGGGCAGCGCTGCGATCGGCCTCGGGATCGGGCTGGGCCTCGGCTTCTTGTACGCGTCGCTGCAGCGGCCCGAATGCGGCTACACGGGGAACCTGATCTGCTGGTAGGTGTCCCGACTCGCGTAATCCTCAAGGCCGGCGGCGGTCAGTTCTGGCTGATCTTGCTGCCCTTCAGCACGAGGTCGGACGACGCCTTCAGGCTGAGCTTTCCGCTCGCATCTCCGCTGACGTTCTTGCCCTTGACGATGATGTCCCCGTTCTTCTTCAGGGTGATGCTCGCGTCGCCCGCCTTGATCACGAGCTGCTCGCCGGCGTCGATCACGAGCTCCTTGGTCACCGTGATCGAGCCCGCCTTTCCGATCGAAACCGTCTGCCCGCCCGTGATGGTCACCGCTTCGTCGGCGCCCACGGACTCGGTGCGCTTCCCGCCGATGGACACGGTCACGTCGCCGCCGACGTTCTCGCTCAGGCTCCCGCCGATCGTCCCCGACTCGTCGGCCGCGACGACCTTCGTGAGCGACCCCACCGTCACGGCTTGAGAGCCTGCGGTGACACTCTGCGCGGCGCCGACCAGGATCGTCTCGGTGACGGCCACCTGGTGCGTGCGCGATCCCGCGACGGTGAGGCTCTGGTCCCCGCCCACAGTCGCGGTATCGTTACCGACGACGTTCGTCGTCTGATTGCCACCGACCGTCATCGATTCGTCCACGTCGACGTTGATCGTCTCGTTCGCCTTCACGTGCGCGGTCCGGTTCTTCCCGACCGTCAGCGACTCGTTCGTGCCGATGTTCGTCGTTCGGTTGGCACCGACATCGCGCGTCTCGTTGTTCTTGACGAGGGTGCTCATGTCCTTCTCGGCCTGGACGTGGAACTCCTCGCTTCCTTTGAGGTCCTCGAAGCGAATCTCGTTGGCGTTCGAGGTGCCGCCGCCCTTGGTGCTGCGGCTCTTCACGCCGCTCTGTGTCTGCTTGCCCGGCAGATCGTACGGCGGCATGTTGCTGGCGTTGTAAACGCGGCCGGTGACGATGGGCTGATCCGGATCGCCCTCGAGAAAGTCGACGATGACCTCCTGGCCTATGCGCGGGATGTGGATGGAGCCCCAGTTCGCCCCGGCCCACGTCTGCGCGACGCGCACCCAGCAAGAGCTCTTCTCGTCGTGCTGGCCCACGCGGTCCCAATGAAACTGCACTTTCACGCGGCCGTACTTGTCGGTCCAGATCTCCTCGCCGGACTTGCCGACGACGATGGCCGTCTGCGGGCCTTCGACGACGGGCTTGACCACCGTCCGCTGCGTTCGAAAGGGGACGCGCGAGTCGATCGCGCCGAATTCGCACGAGAACGTGAAATCCGAGTCGGGCTGAGTGCCCCCCGTCTGAAGCTGGTGGCCCGAAAGCGAGATCGTGGTGAACGTGATCAAGTGCTCGCAGTTCTGGTCGTCGCGAGGGTAGTCCGTCAGCTCGAAGAGCGCGCCGACCGTGAGCGCGCGAGCATTCGTGTGCCCCAGGGTCTGTTCGAAGGGCTCCTGCCGCTGCTCGAGCCGCACCCGTGCCTGTTTCTCCCCGTCGTCCCGGACACGGTACGAGCCCGGGTAATCATAGAACTCGAAATCGCCTCGAGCATGCTGCTTGGGGGCCGACTGCTTGGCCGTGAGATCGGCGTTCGGCTTCTGGAAATCGAAGTCACGGAGAACCACCGCGCCCGGGGTGATGCGCCGCACCAGGTGCCAGTCGTCGACGCACTCCTCCAGCCTCGTTCGGTGCTCGTCCGGCGGGCGGTACGGGAGCTGCTCGCAGCCCGGGATTCGCTTGTGCGCGCCCTGGGAGTCCGCCAGAACGAGCGTGTGCGCGTCGGCCGTGTGTCGGAAGTAGTAATAGATTCCCGCGTGCTCCATCAGCCGCGTGACGAAATGCAAGTCGCTCTCGCGATATTGGACGATGTACTCGGCCTTCGGATAGTCCTCCGTCAGCGCGTCTTCGAAGTCGGTGAACCCTCGATCACGAAAGATCTCCTTGACGATGTCCGGGATCGCGCACGCCTGGAAGATGCGGCAATCGGCGGTGTTGCCGAGGAGGGACAGCCAAGGCCGCATCCGGACCCTGTAAACCGCGTCGGGTTGGGCCTTCTCGACGAACTCGATCTCGGTCGCGATCCCATGAAAGTGACGGAGGTCGCCGCCGGCCAGCTCGAGGTGCACGGTCATCGGCTGGCCGAGCAGGTCGTCGAGGGAGAGGTTCGAGTCGTCACTGACCAAGTCGACCTCGTAAGCGAACGGCTCGCCGAGCGCCTCGCGCCCGGTCATCGAGAGAAACGTGAGCTTGTCGGGGCCGAGGGGAGTGTCGACCGTGACGGGGCCGGGGGCAGCAGGCATCGGCGGCGGCGTCCTTTCGCGCGCGCGGGCCGAGCACCGACCCGCCGCATGGAGAGTGTCGAGGAAGCGCCGCGCGCGGTCAACCGCCCAGCCGGTCCCGGTGGTCGAAGCTCACCGAACCAGCTAGAAAAGCGGCGAGTCGCGCATGGAAACGGCCCGCGGTTCTCGCTACGTGTTCAAGGGTCCGATCGCGGCGGATTTCATGCACGCGTGGGGCATGGGAGCCATTGATCGCGGGGGGAACCTCTTCGTTTTGACGCTCTCGCGTGAGCTGCATTCGTACGCTCCCCGCGCGCCCCAGGGGGACGACCTGGCACTCCCGAAGCTGCACCAGGCGGGCCCATCTGACCTTCACGCCCTACAATGTATCGATCGTCGCGGGGAGGCTGGCCGTCGTGGAGTCCGTGGGTGTCGCAGCTCTCGAGATTACGGGGGACTTCTTGCAGAGGTGGGGCATGGAGGGGCTATCGATCGGGCGGGAGACCTCTTCGCGTTGACGCTCTCGCGCGAGCTGCATGCGTACGCTCCCCAGGAAGAAAACTACGAACTCCGAAAAGCTGCACCCGGTGAGCCGTCTGGCTTTCACGCCCTACGACATGTCGATCGCCGCCGGGAGAATGGCCGTCCTGGAGTCCGTGGGTGTTGCGGCCGTAGACGAGTTGAAGCTCGGCCCCTACCAACCCTTCACCGACGGTTTCTTGCGGTTCCCCCAGATCTCCAAGCGCTGGAGCACGCGGCTGCACGTTCTCTCCCCCGAGGGGCACGAGCTGTGGGAGGCGACGGTCCCATTCGAGGTGCTGCAGCCCCCGATCGACGAAGGCAGTGGGCTCGTGTACCTGGTGGGCACCGGCGTCGCGGCGGTTCGCGACGGGCACGTGCTCTGGTCGAGCGGCCGAACGAAGGGCCCGCTCATGCTCGGCTCCTCGTTTGCCGGCGGCGAGCTGGCCCTCGTCGTCGGCGCAGAGCTGCGTATCGCCGAACACGACGGGAAGAGCCGCCAGTCGTTCAGGACACCAGACGAGCCGATCCTCGCCCCGCCCGCGATCGACGCAGACGGCGACGTGTGGGTGGCGACCGAGAAGACCCTGTATCTGGCGCGCTGGGGTCAGCGCGCCATCGACGAGGCAGTGTCCCGAATATCGGCCCCCACCGGCGACCCCGACTCGGGACTAATGCGCCACCTGCGCCCAGATCGAGTCCTTGTTGGCGACGAGCTCCGTGCCGCGCAGCGTGAAGACGCGTTCGCCCTCCGATCGCCGTACCTCGTCCTCGCCGGAGTCGCGGATCGAGAGCTTCTCTTTCAGCTTGATGGATTCGCCGTCGAAGACCGGAGGTTCCGTCGTCAGCCGGGCCTGAATGCGGCCGATGTCTTTCATCGTCCCGAACTGAATGCGCTGCACCGTCGTCTTGCCGGCGGCGCTCAACCGCCCGCCACTCAGGAGATAAAACGAAAGCATGCTCTCGCACTCGGTGGCCGGCTTGGCGTCCGCGCACGACTCGTCGCGCGCGGAGAGGATCATCGTCGACCCGAGCTTGCCGAAGTCGAACCGGGAATGGCGCGCGCTGCCCCGGTACAAGCCAATCGCGTAGACGTCCAGTTCCGAGGGCCGCGAGCGAAGGAGCGCCAGAGGGCCGAACGCCACGCTGTCCGAGGTGGATGCCCGCAGCCATACTGCCTGCAGTCCGTCCTCTCCCGGAGAGGTCGTGAGGTCGTCCTTCGAGATCGCGCTCGACGACGCGGACCCCGCGGCCGGTGTGACCAGGATGGGCTCACCCACGCAGTCGGGGATGCCGGTGTCCATCGCCGCGCCGAAGCCGCGGAACTTCGGGAACAGCGTCTTCCAGTAGATCTCGGGCTGGGGCGCTCCGCCTTCGCTAGTATCGTTCGTGTTGAGGGGTCTGCGGCAGATCGCGATGGGCACATCGCGCCGAGCTTTGTCCTCGATGCCCGTGGAGCCCACGGCACCGGCGCACGACGTCTGGAGCGCCGCCGCCGCGACCCACGCGCCGATCCGGGCGACCCGGAACAAGGCAGCCCATTTCATGGCTAGAGGACCTCGAGATGGCTGAGCACCTCGAGCAGCTCGGGGGCGAGCCGCGTGAGGTTGGGATCCTGCGACACGACCTGAACGAGGACGACGCGGTGGTCGCTCCGCAACAGGTACTCGCGGCTGCGGCTCGCAAGCGGGGCTTTTCGCTCGACCGTGAAGGCGCGCCCCTGGTTGAGGGCCGTCGCTAACGGCACGTGGCGGCCGACGACCTTCGCCCCGGCGCTCGCAACATCGTTCTCGTAACGCGCCTGCACATCGCGCCACAAGTCGGTCGGCGCATCGCTGCGCTCGTAGATGGCGAACGAATAGGCGTTCGGCGACACGTACAGGATGTACCCGCGCCCGGGGTCGACGCTCGCGTCGCGGATGGACCAGTTGTTCGGGCGTGCGAGGCGCACACCGCCGCGCAGGACGGAGACGCCGACCCACGGGGGACCGCCCTTCGCCTCGGCGCGATCGAGCGGGGGATAGGGGACCTCCAGCGTTGGCCCGGTCGGCGTCCCCACTTCGATGGGCGCCGCGTTGGCGGCGGCAGCCGTGGGATCGAACACCGTCTTGCGGACGGGGGGCTCCGCCGCGCCGCCGCACGCGGCCATCGCGACAACAAGCCAGCCAACCGCGACTCGCCTCAGCACGCAGCACCCTTACCAGAGGCTCGCGCGCGCCCGCAACGAGGGCGCCGGATGCCGACAGGAAACACGGAAGTCCTCGGGGCCACCCTGCGGCTCACGGTTCCGCGTAGCCTCCCGGGACGACGAACGCGTCGTCCCTACCTGCGATCGTGAAGGTTCCCCAGCACGCGAGCTTCGTCGCAGCCGCGAAGGCCACGTCGTCGCTGCTCGACCCAATCGGCCCGAGGACGGCCAGGTTGGACCGGTAGACGCCCCAGGAGCCGGTTCCGCGCTGAAGCACGCCTTCCAGCAGGGAACGTCCCGCGTCGTCGCCGTTCTGCAGGACCGCGATCCGCAGCGGCACCGGCTGCGCGATGCCGGGGATGCTCACGAATACGTAGTCGAGCTCCCGGTCCTTCGCGTCCACCTGCTGCCGCTGCACCTGCACGTCGTAGTGCTGCTGCTGAAGGAAGCGGATGAAGCTCGCCTCGTTCAGGGTGCCGTAGTCCGGACGAAGGTCGAACCCGTCGCATACCTCGGGACGGAAGCGCAGCGACGCCGGGTCTTCGGTGCCGTCTCGGGATACGGCGAACTGCTGCCACGAGACGTTGGGCGGTACGCGCAGAGCGGTCTCTGCGCACCCGGGGAAGGCGAGGACCAGCGCGGCGAGGAGAGGTATGGGCGAGATCCGCATCGGGTGGGCCGCGCGAGTATAGACAAGCCTGCGCCCTGGTGGCCATCGCCCCGCGCCGCGGCTCTAGCGCGGCTCGTGTGCTCACCGCTCGCCGGCACCTCCCGCACGATAGGCGATTCGCCGTCAACGGTCAGGTCTGCTGCAGCCGCCTCATTGGCACGGGCAATTGGTCGTACCGTCCAGGCCCCGGGCCTCCCTTCGCAGCCAACACGAACGAGACGGGAAGTCTCGCCTTCCTCGAGGGACCCCGCATTGCGAACGACTTGTTCGGCGCCGGCGCCGCTCGCCGGGCGTAGCTTCGCTCGAGGGACGTGGGGGTCGAACGCGCGTCGCCCCGACCGCAGGCCTTACTTCACATCGTCCAACGGATGTCGTCGACGTAGAACGTAACCACCGAGGACTGAGTGCCCGCGTCGGAGGCCGCAGCGTCCGTTGCGGCGGCCGCGTCGGAGCCGGCGTCTCCTCCTCCGGCGCCGCTGAGGACCTGATTGGCGAGTGAGAACCCAAAGCCCGTCAGAACGGCCGGCGCGTACGTCGAGAGGATCGGGATCGTGTACTGCGCCCAGGTCGTCGTCAGCGTCGCCGTCATCGACGAGCTAACCGGGTCGGCGCACGGAGCCGCTGCCGTCGGCGTCGCCCCGTAGCCTGTGCCACCGACGAAAAACAACACCTTCTCGCCTCCGACGGCTCCTTTCGCGTAGAAGGTGACCTTCGTGGCGCCCTTGGGAATCGCGTAGCCCGGCTGGGTCCCCCAGTTGTTGGCCGGATGCTGCCACGCCACGCCCGCGTAGCCCTTGGGGGGACCTGGAGGAGATCCGACCATCGCTCCCGGCGCGGCGGGCGTGTAGATGACCTCGTGGCAGTTTCCGAGCGCCGTCGTGCTCGAGCGTTGCCCACCGCACGACGGATCGCCGGGCGTGGACGGCATCTGGACGGTACCGGTGGCGTCATTCTCCCAGCCGCTAGGAACGAACTCCCCCATGACGTCTGGCGCGAAGGGCAGCGTGTCCTGATTCGCGCCCGGCGCGGGGCACATGACCGTCCCGCCCGAGGAGCTGGTGCTGCCCGAGGAGCTGGTGCTGCCCGACGAGCTGGTGCTGCCCGAGCTGCCGCCGCTGGTCGAGCCGCTGGTGCTGCCCGAGCTGCCGCCGCTGGTCGAGCCGCTGGTGCTGCCGCCGCTGGTGCTTCCGCTGCCGGAGCTGCTCGTGCCGCCGCTGTTGCTCGAATCGCCGTTGCTACACGCCGCGAGGGAGCCGGCGACGAAGACGGCAAAGGGCACTGCGAGGGCGCGCCGCGCGAACCGCGACGCGAAGGGAGTAAGGCGTTTCTGGTGGGTCGACCAAGCGTTGAACATGGGAATTTGCCTCCGACCGGCCGCTGGTAGAAACCATGCGTTGGTGTCGGCGCGCCCTTCTGCACCGCTCGTGCCCGGACGCGCGGCGTGGGGTGTCCGTAGATGGCGCGCCCTTGTCGACTCCGTGTCGCCATGCGGGCTGCGCTCGAATCGAACGCACCCTTCCGCTGTCCACACGAGTGCCCTCGAATATCGGACTGCGCTCGGAACGATCGCCCTGCGAGCTTTCCGAGCGCAGTGACCCGAGAGCGCTGCGCTGGGATGGAGGCACCTGCGGTGTTGCAGGATCCCGTCGGTGCGGCTCGGGGCGCCGCAGGATCATGCGGTGCCGCGGTCAGCACACGCTTACCGCGCTCGGCACGCACGCTGCACGGATTCGCCGGAATGCACAGGGCGATCACTCGACCTCATCGCGCAATGGGATCACGCGAATTGGTATTTGCGCTGTGCATTGCTTCGGCGCCGGGCGCGATCGGGGCGTGCGCCGTCGGACAGGCCGAGTCGGACACGCCCTTCGACGCCGGCCAACCGAGTGCCGACGGTGCGTCGAATCCGATGCTCGATGGGTCGACCGAACAGGCGGCTATGCCGGAGTCCGCGCCGCCGGTAATCGACACCGGCTCCGGGCCGACGCAGGAAGCGGCCGCTCCCGAGGCGAGCGCGCCGGAGACCGGCGTACCCGAGGCGACCGTACCCGAGGCGACCGTTCCCGAGGCGGCCGTCCCCGAGGCCACCGTTCCCGAAGCGACCGTGCCCGATGCGCCGACGTCGGCAGACACAGGAGTTCCGGAGACCTCGACGGATGTCTGCGTCCCCGCCGCGGCCACCGAAACGTTGCCCTTCGCGGTCGATACGCTGGCCAAGTACATCCCGAGCGGCTGGGAAGGCGACATGAGCGAGTTGATGATGCCCACCGACGCGACGTGCGGCGGCAATCGCTCCAGCTCTTCCGCGCAGGGGAACTGCCATCCCGTGATCTACACGCCGCTTCCGGCAGGCGGGGCGATCCTGGGATGGGCAGGTGTCCTCTGGCAGCATCCCCTCAACAACTGGGGTACGGCGGCCGGCTATCCCATACCCGCGGGCGCTAGCAAGGTTTCGTTCTGGGCGAGGGGGCAGGCCGGAGGCGAGGTCGTGAACTTCCTCGCCGGGTTCGCGGTGACACCCACGCCCACGAATCCATGCTTCGACGACGTCGCGGGGTCGCTGCCGAACCAGACCCTCACGACGACCTGGGCCCATTACACGATGCCGCTGAGCACCCAGAGCTACGGCCCGGGAGTGATCGTCTCGTTCGGGTTCACCGTCGCCGCGGCGGCGCAGCCCGTTCGCAACGCCGGCGCGGGAGACGCCTCGGCACCGTCCCCTGTCACCTTCTTCATCGATGACATCGAGTGGCAGCAGTAGCCGCTCGAGCCCGCGCACAGAGCCCAGCCTGAAGCCGAGCGCCTCGGCTCTATCCGTCTGGCATGCGCTTCGCCTGTTCGGGTCGCATGTACGGAAGCGGAGGTATAAGAATCGGCCGCATTTTCGGGGTCCGGATTGGGTTCGACACGTCCTGGCTCCTCATCGTCGTTCTGCTCACCTGGAGCCTGACGGCCGCGTTCGCGCGATGGCACCCCGACTGGAGCCCTGCTGCTGCCTTCGGCACGGCGCTCATCGCCGCCCTCCTGTTCTTCGGCTCGGTGGTGCTGCATGAGCTCGCGCACTCGCTCGTGGCGAGGCGCTTCGGCATTCCCGTCGAGAGCATCACGCTGTTTCTCTTCGGCGGCGTCTCGAACATCGAGCGCGAGCCGCCCAGCGCGAAAGCGGAGTTCTGGACGGCGATCGTCGGGCCGGTGACGAGCGTCGTCCTCGGCGTCGTCCTCCTGTTGCTCGGTTCGTTTGCGATGCGGATCCCGGCCGACGCGGCCGCCGACCCGTCGACCGCCATTGCTCACCTGAGCCCCGCCGGATCGCTGCTCATGTGGCTGGGGCCGATCAACATTCTCGTGGGCGTGTTCAACCTGATCCCGGGCTTTCCGCTCGACGGCGGGCGCGTGCTCCGGTCGGCCATCTGGGCCGCGACGGGCGACCTGCACGTCGCGACGCGGTGGGCTTCCGCCTTCGGTCAGGCGATCGGCTGGTTCTTCGTCTTTCTCGGAGTCGCGATCGCGTTCGGCGCGAACGTGCAGTTCTTCGGTCGCGGCATCGTGTCGGGGCTGTGGCTGGCGTTCATCGGGTGGTTTCTCTCCGCCGCAGCGGCGCAGACTTGGCGCCGGCACCTCATCGAGGAGCTCCTCGGGGGCCTCAGCGTGTCGCGCCTCATGCGCACCGGTGTTTCCGCCGTGCGTCCCGACACTCCGATCGCCACGTTCGCCAGCGACTGGATCATGCGCGGCGACGAACGCGCGTTTCCGGTTGCGGGCGACCACGGGCGCTTGTTGGGCATCGTCTCTCTTGCCGACGTTCGTACCGCGCCCAGGGACGCTTGGGAGGCGACTCCCGTCTCGGCGGTGATGACGCCGGCGGATCGACTGGTGGCCGTCGGCCCACGCGACGACCTGGCGCAGGCGCACGAGAAGATGGTGCGCGCCGACGTGGGTCAGCTGCCGGTGCTCGATGGCGATCGGCTGGTCGGGATGCTGCTGCGCCGCGATGTGGCCCGCTGGATCGAGTTGCACGCGCATGTGAACGCGCGGGGTTTCGCGCACTAGACCAGCATTAGACCTTGCAAGACGCCGTCTCCGTCGGACTGCGGCTCGCTATCCGCAGTCGAGCACCGCGGCGCCGTGGAGCTCTCCGCGCCCGAGCCGGGCGAGGGCGCGATTGGCCTCGGCGAGCGGAAGCACTTCCTTCTCGGTGCGGATGGGGATGCGCGCGGCGAGATCGAGGAACGCGCGCGCGTCGTTGCGCGTGAAGTTGGCCACGCTGCATACGGTCCGCTCCCACCACAGGTCGCAGTACGCGATCTCCGGCACGCGATCGAGGTGGATGGCGTTGATGGCGACCGTGCCTCCGCGGTCGAGGGACTTGAGCGCGGCGACGACGACGCTGCCGACCGGTGCGAAGGTGACCGCGGCGTCCAGAGGTTCGGGCGGGCGCTGGGTGTAGTCGCCTGTCCATTCGGCCCCGAGCGCGCGGGCGCGCTCCTGCTCGGCGCGCGAGCGCGTGCACACGAAGACGCGGCAGCCCCAGTGGCGCGCCACCTGGATCGCGAGCGTGGCCGACGCGCCGAAGCCGAAGAGGCCGAGGCGCCCGCCGCGACCTACGCGGTCGATGCCGCTGCGCAAGAGCGAACGGTAGCCGATGACTCCGCCGCAAAGGAGCGGGGCCGCGTCGAGATCGGCGAAACCCTCGGGCAACGTGAGCGCGAAGTCCGCGCGCACCCGCGCGTGCGTCGAGTAGCCGCCGTCGCGGTCCCAGCCGGTAAACGACGCGGCCTCGCACAGGTTTTCGCGTCCGGCACGGCATTGAACGCATGTGCCGTCGGCGCCGCCCAGCCATGCGACGCCGGCGCGGTCGCCGATGCGCCACCCGCTCACCTCCGCTCCGATCGCCTCGACGTGGCCGACGATCTGGTGCCCGGGGACAATCGGCAATTTGCGTGCGGCAATGTCCCCCTCGCAGAGCTGGAGGTCCGTGCGGCAGACCGCGCAGGCGCTCACTCGGAGAAGTAGCTCGCCGGGCTGTGCCGACAGCTCGCCTCTGTGCATGCCGTGCAGTGGCCCGTCGCCGGAGCCGAGGCGAGTGGGACGCGCGAGCTCCATCGCAAACATGCGATCGACGGGATGCTAGCAGCGTACGAGCCGGAGAGGCCGGGCGATTGCGATCGCAGGATGGGCGATCGCACGGAGGCCGGCGACCGCGAACGCATGTGTGGCGTCTTCGAGACCATCCTGCCGTCGCGTTTCGAGGCCGAGGTCCTCCGGCCGGACGGTGCGCGCTTGCCCGTCGAGTCCGGCGTGAGCCACGCGCAGCGGCACCCTGCTGTACGCCAATGCTGCGTCGCTCGGACTCATCACGCCGGCTCCTCGTCCTCGAGGGGCGGCGGACGGAGCGACGAGTGCGGCGGACTGCCCGCCTTCCGTCGCTCGAGCCAGGTGTGCGCCAGGACGAGGAGCGGCGGCTGAACGGCTCGCGCCACGACCGCCAGGATGAACGATCCGCCGATGACGACGATCGCCAGCGGCTTCTGCGTTTGCGATCCGATGCCCGTGGACACGGCGGCAGGGAACAGTCCGATCATGGCGACGAGCGTCGTCATGAGGCACGGCCGGAGCCGCTTCTCCGCGGCCTCCCGCGCGGCCTCGTCGATGCTCAACCCCTCGACGTTCCGCAGCCTCTGGAAATAGGTCACGACGAGGATTGCGTCCTGCACGGCGATTCCGAAGATCGAGATGAACCCCATCGCCGCCGATACCGAGAAGTTCACGCCCGTTATGAGCAGCGCCAGGACTCCGCCCGCGCTGGCGACCGGGATGTTGAAGAACACGATGGCCGAGTCGACCCAGTTCTTCACGGCGCTGTAGACGAGGAACGCGATGAGAAGCATCGTGATCGGCAAGATCATCTTCAGTCGGTCTTCCGCCTCCCGCAGCTGGTTGATCTCACCGGCCCAGTCGAGGTGCGAGTCGTACGGGAGGTGCACGTGCTCGGCGATCTTCGCGCGCGCTTCGGCGATCGTGCTCTCGAGGTCACGCCCGCGCACGCTGAACTTGACCGGCGTGTAACGCTGCCCGTCTTCGCGGTAGATGTTGCTCGGCCCCTCGCTCACGCTGATCTTCGCAATCTGCCCCAGCGGCACGTTGCCGCCGGCGGGCGTCGCGATCGCGAGCTCGCGGATCGACTCGAGGGAGCTCCGGTACTGCTCCAGCCAGCGCACCGTCAGGTCGAAGCGCTTCTCGCCCTCGAAGACCTGCGTGACGGCCACGCCGCCCATCGCCGCCTGGATGACGGTGGCGACGTCCCCGGTGTTCAAGCCGTAGCGCGCGCACGCGACGCGATCGGGCGTGATGACGACGCTCGGCTGCCCCATCGAGCTGAACATGCCCAGGTCCTTGATGCCCGGGACGGTCGCCATGACGTCGACGATCGCCTGCGCATTCTTCTCGTTTTGCTGGAGTTCGTTGCCGAAGACCTTCACCGAGTTCTCGCCTTTGACGCCGCTGACGGCCTCCTCGACGTTGTCGCTGATCATCTGCGAGAAGTTGAAGACGACGCCCGGGAAGGTCTCGCTCAGCTCGCGCGACAGCTCGTCGGTGAGCTTGTCCTTGTTCAAGCCGCGCGGCCACTCGTCGAACGGCTTGAGAGGCGCGAAGAGCTCGATGTTCTGGAAGCCGGCGACATCGGTCCCATCGTCGGGGCGCCCGAGCTGCGACACCACCGTCAGCACTTCTGGATGCTTGCGGTGGGCGTCGTCGCAAGGCGCCTCCGCGACGGCGGGGTGGTTGTCCTCGCCAGACATCGGCGCGGGAGCCTCTTTCGGCACAGGACATCCGCGCAGGATGGCGCGCATCTGTCCGACATACTTGGACGACTGCTCGAGAGAGATGGACATCGGCAGCGTCGCGCGGATCCAGAAGTTCCCCTCCTCGA
>CALKVG010000518.1 GCA_937998045.1 uncultured Myxococcales bacterium | reverse complement strand
GACGTGGAGGTCGTCGCCGGTCGCGTGATGCCCAGCGCGCGCCCCACCCGCTACCGCAACGGCCAGCCCATCGCGCACGACCCCGACTCCTGGCCGAAGCTCGCCGAGATCCTGCGCCTGAACCCGGAGGAGCGCCGCACCTTCGAGGCGCGGATCCACGCCGCGTGCGCGAGCGACGACGACAAGTCGCCCTGCTGGCGGACGCGCATCTTGGTGCGCGAAGACGTGCCGCGCGACATCGTCGCGGAGCTCAAGCAGCACACCGACGAGCTCGCGGGGGTCGACGTGGTCGGGGTGCCGGTCCGCTTCTACCCGTACCACGACCTCGGCGCGCACATGCTCGGCTACGTGGCCGAGATCGACGCGGAAGCGCTCTCCAACGTGCGACCGCACGGCTACGACGCCCTCTCGCGCGACGAGCAGCAGCGCGTGAACCCGCTCGGTTACGAGGGGGGCGACACCGTGGGCGCGACCGGCATCGAGCACGCGTGGGAGTCGTACCTGCGCGGACAGCGCGGCTGGGAGAAGCGCGTGGTCGACGCGCGCGGGCGCTACCGGAGCGGCCCGGAGGCCGAGAGGCTCGTCGACGCGCCTGCCCGGCTCGACCCGATCCCGGGGCGGGACCTGCGGCTGTCGATCGACGTCGAGCTCGAACAGGCGGTCGACAAGGCCATGCGCGGCCACGCCGCCGGGGCGGTCGTCGTGGTCGACGTGCGCACCGGGCGGCTGCTCGCGCTGTACTCGAAGCCGGACTTCGACCCGAACGACCTGTCCGGGGGCAGCGGGCGGTCGCGCGTCCGCGAGGCCTTCAACCGACTGTACGCCGATCCGCTGCGGCCGATGCTCGACAAGACGATGAGCGGCGCCTTCCAGCCGGGATCGACGATGAAGCCGTTCAGCGCGCTGGCGGCGCTCGAGGACCACCTGGTGGATCCCGAGCACACCGAGAAGTGCGAGGGCGTCGTGTTCTTCGGGCATCGACCGTTCCGCTGCAGCCACGTGCACGGGCGCGTCGACCTGCGCAAGGCGATCGCGCGGTCGTGCAACGTGTACTTCTTCCACCTCGCCGAGACCGTCGGCATGGACCGCATCGCGTACATCGCCCACGAGTTCGGCCTCGGCGAAAAGACGGGCCTCGGAATCAACCCCGAGGCGCCGGGGCGCGTCCCAACGCGATCGTGGAACGCGCTCCGCTACCGCGGCCAGTTCCGGATCGGCTTCACGCTCAACATGGCCATCGGCGAGGGCGACGTGATCGTCACGCCGTTGCAGCTCGCCCTCGCGTACGCGACGCTCGGGAACGGCGGCACGCTCTACCAGCCGCAGGTCGTTCGCGCCGTCGAGACGAGCGACGGCGCGGTGGTTCAGGAGTTCCCGCCGCGCATCCGCCGCCAGGTACAGCTCCAGCCCGACAGCCTGAGGCTCGTTACCGAGTCCCTCTACGACGTGGTCAACGATCCGAACGGCACGGCCTATCCCGCGCGCGATCCGTCCCTCGACGTCGCGGGCAAGACCGGTACGGCGCAGACCGGGCACGTCGCCAAGAAGGAGGACGAGGCGAAGCTCACCTGGTTCCTGTCGCAGGACCACGCATGGTTCGCGAGCGTGGCCCCGGCGCACAACCCGGAGATCGCGATGGCGGTGCTCGTCGAGCACGGCGGGTCCGGGCCGGAGGTGGCGGTCCCGGTCGCGATGCAGATCGTGCGCGAGTACGAGCGACTGCAGGCGGTTCGCCTCGGCCGCCCGGTGTCCCTCAAGGCCCCCCCGATCAAGTCGGTCAAGTCGGGCGCGAAACCGGAGGGGGGTCATCCATGAGGCTCCGCACGGGAGACGCCGGGCTGCTCGGGCGGCTGCGGGAGCACTTTGACTGGACGCTGTTCATCACGGTGGCCACCCTCGCCGTCATCGGCGTGATCAACCTGTACTCGGCGACGAGCGTCCTCCGCGGATCGCACGCCGAGGACTACATCCAGCAGATCTACTGGCTGGTGGGCGGCGGAATCCTCGCCACGGTCCTCGCGGCCATCGATTACCGGCACTACGAGCGCCTCGGGTACGCGCTCTACGCGGTCGGCGTCGTCCTGCTCCTGTTGGTGTTCATCCTGGGGAGGGAGATCCGCGGGAGCTCACGGTGGATCTATATCGGCTCGTACAGCTTCCAGCCGAGCGAGTTCATGAAGCTGTTCCTCGTCATCGCGCTGGCGAAGTACCTGCACGACGACCCGAAGGCCGAAGGGCGCACGCTCAAAGACCTGGTGGCCCCGACGCTCATCACGGCGGTGCCGACGGCGCTGGTCCTCCTCCAGCCCGACCTCGGAACGGCGCTCATCCTCGTCCTCGTCTTCGTGTCGATCTGCACGCTCACCCGCATCCAGGCGAAGAGCCTCATCGCGCTGGGCACGGCGGGAGCCATCCTGGCCCCCGTGTTCTGGAGCTACGGTCTGCGCGGCTACCAGAACGAGCGCATCAACGCATGGCTCAACCCGAACGAGAACATCCTCGGGTACAACTGGGACCCCCACCAGGCGCGCGTGGCCGTGGGCAACGGCGGGTGGACCGGGCAGGGGTTCATGCGCGGGTCGCAGAACCAGTTTCTCTTTCTGCACGAGCAGCACAGCGACTTTCCCTTCCCCGTGTACGCGGAGGAGTGGGGATTGTTGGGCAGCTTTGCGCTGCTCGCGCTTTACGGCTTCCTGGTCCTGTGGTGTCTGCGGGTCGCCTCGGCGGCGAAGGACCGGTTCGGGGCGGTCATCGCCGTGGGCGTGGCGAGCATCGTCTTCTGGCACGTGATCTTCAACCTGGGCATGGTAACCGGGCTCCTCCCCGTGGTCGGAGTGACGCTGCCGCTCTTCTCGTACGGCGGGTCCAGCGTCATGACGGTGCTCATGGGCGTGGGCCTGGTGATGAACGTCTCGATGCGGCGCTTCCACGCGTCGCCGACTCGACTCACGCCTTTGTTGGGCCTCTGACCCTGGCGGCGATGAAGAAGAGGAGCACGGTGATGAGCGCGAACGGGACGAGGGAGAGCGCGTCGCTGGAGTCACCGGCGAAGAACGGGTTGTGCGCGGTTGCCCAGTCGTCGATGCGCGCTTGCGTGTCGCTCAAGACGCCCGCCACGAACGCGATCACGATGCCGGCGATGGCTCCTCCGGCGATGTAACCCGACGCCAGGAGCACCCCCGGGCTCTTGTCGGCCTCCGCCGCGAGCTGTTCCTCGGTGAGCTCGCGGCCGCGGTGTCTGCGCATCAGGATGTCGACCAGCAGCCGCACCATTCCGCCGACGAAGATCGGGGTCGACGAGGAGAGCGGAAGGTACACGCCGACGGCGAACGGCAGGGACGCGATGCCGCACATCTCGAGGACGACCGCGATCATGACCCCGAGGAGCACCAAACCCCACGGCAGCTGGCCGTTGAGGATGCCCTTGATGATGTACGACATCAGCGTCGCCTTCGGCGCGTCGAACTTGGCGACGCGCGAACCGTCGGGGCGGGTCGCGTGCGTGCCGTTGATGCCGGGGTCGACCAGGTACACCGCGCGACCGCTGTCGTCGACGAGGTATCGCCCCGCAGGTGCTCGGGCGTCGTCCTCTTTGTGCCAGACGTAGTACCGATTCGAGTCGGCGCGCGACTGCGGACCGGCGAGCGGCTCCTTCTCGCCGAGTCCGGCGACCTCCGTCCTCAGATCGGCCGGAAAGTTCCGGACGGTCTTCGTGACCTTGCGGCCGTCGACGACGGCGGACTCCGTGGTCACGCGCGGCACGTACACGGTTGCCGAGTCGTTCAACCGGAGGAGCACCGGTCCCAGGGCGATCGCGCTCACGAACGCTCCCACGAGGATGGCGACCTGCTGCAGGCGCGGCGTCGCGCCGATGAGGAAGCCGGTCTTCAGGTCCTGCGAGGTCGAGCCCCCGTTCGAGGCGGCGATGCACACGATCGCCCCGACGGAGAGCGCGGTCACGTAGTAGCCGGGGCCGGTCCAGCCCAGGATGACGAAGATCGCGCACGTGAGGAGGAGCGTGGCGACGGTCATCCCCGAGATGGGGTTCGACGACGAGCCGACCTCCCCGGTCAGCCGCGAAGACACCGTGACGAATAGGAACCCGCAGACGACGATGAGAACGGCGCCGCCGATGTTCATGTGGAGCGGGGTGGCCGCGACGATTGCCCCGACGAGCGCGAGCGACCCGTAGACGACGAACTTCATCGACAGGTCCCGATCGGTGCGGAGCCCCGCGACGGCCTTCCCCGCCGAGCGGAGATCGCGCAGTCCTCCGCGGATGCCGGCCCAGATGATGGGCATCGATCGGACGAGGCTGATGATGCCGCCCGCGGCCACCGCACCGGCCCCGATGTAAAGGACGTAGGCGCCGCGGATCTGGTCCGGCCCCATCTCGCGAATGGGAATGGTCCCCGGGGCGAGCGGGCCGCTCAGCCCTTCGCCGAAGAACCGGATGGCCGGGATGAGCACGAGGTACGCGAGGACGCCACCGGCGCACATCGTCGACGCGATGCTCGGCCCGATGATGTATCCCACACCGAGCAGCTCCGGGGAAATCTCCGCCGAGATGGATGCGGCCGCGAAAGGCGGGCCGAAGATCTTCTGCGGAACGTCCTTCCAGGCCTTGAGCGCGACCATCGCGGTCTTGTAGGCGATACCGATGCCGAAGCCCCCGAAGATGGTCGCGGCGCCCGAGTACGTTTCCGCCGACTCTTCGGAACCCCCCGCCCTGGCGGCGATGCGCGACTCCTCCGACGCGCCCGCCTTGAGCACCTCGGCGCACGCGGTCCCCTCGGGATACTTCAGCACCCCGTGCTGCTCGACGATGAGCGCCCGCCGCAGCGGGATCATCATGAAAATTCCGAGCAAGCCCCCGAGGACCGCCACCAGGGTCACGCGAGTCGCCTCCAGGTCGAAGCCGAGGATCATGATTGCCGGCATCGTCACGCCGATGCCGAACGCGATCGATTCGCCCGCCGACCCGGCGGTCTGGACGATGTTGTTCTCGAGGATGCTCGCGTTGCGCAGCCCGAGCCTCGAGAGCAAGCGGAAGAGAGTGATCGAGATGACCGCGACGGGAATGGACGCGCTCACGGTGAGCCCCACCTTGAGGACGAGGTAGAGCGACGACGCGCCGAAGACGACTCCGAGGACGGTGCCGGCGAGGAGCGGGCCCCAGGTGAGCTCCGGCAGACGGGATTCGGGCGGGATGTAAGGGCGAAAGGTCTTCGGCGCGGACTGCGGGGGCGTGGCGTCTGCGGGCACGGCGTCTCTTCTCAAGCGATAAGGCTCGCGGAATGAAGGCGCCCGCCGAGCCTTCGCAGGGATCGACGACGTTCGCTCGAGCGGCCTACTTCTTGTTCCCCCCCATGAGCACCATCATGTGAAACTTCGCGAACTCCGTCTGCCCGAGCGTGTACATCACCTCGGTGAGCAGGCGGTACGGCGTCGACTGGTCGCCGATGATGATCGCTTCGCTGTGGGTGGGATCCTTGCCCGTCGCCATGCGTATGCGCTTGTCCGTGTCGCGCCACGCTTGCAGCGCGCTGCCGAGCGGGACGATGAAGTAGTCGTTGCGCGATCCGCGCTTGTACTTGGCCTCGATGCCGTACTGCCCGGCGTCGGGCGGGACGGGACAGACGACGGACTCGCCAACGATGATCTGCGACTTCGAGATGATGACCGGAAGCCCCTCGGGCTCGGAGTCGGGCTCCGTGGTCAGGATGCTCTTCGGGAGCTGGAGGTCTTGCGACTGCGGGAGCGACGCCGTCGACGTGCTCAGGCTCTTCAGCAAAAAGACGAGGATGATGGTCAT
>CALKVG010000517.1 GCA_937998045.1 uncultured Myxococcales bacterium | reverse complement strand
CTACACGCGTAAGATCGTCGGCAGCGTCAGATGTGTATAAGAGACAGTTCCCGTGCCGGGGTCGTAGATCTCGGCGGTCGCGAGGGGGGTCTGGCTGTTGGTGTCTCCCCCGGCGACGAGAATCCGGCCGTCGGCAAGCGTTCCCGACAGGGCGAAGTACCGAGGGGACAGCATGCTCCCGGTCGGAACGCATTCGCCGGGCGCTGAAGCGGGGGCGCCCCCTTCCGCTCCTCCGTCGCCCGCCGCAACATCGCTCGTCGAGACGCCGTCCGCCGACGAGTCGCTCGTCGAGCCGACGCCGTCCGCCGCCGAGTCGGACGAATCCGCCGCTGTCGATCACTGGCAACGAGGAGTCCAAGCTCGGTCCCGCGTCGAGCGACGGCTAGCCGCTGGAGCTCGTATCACCGAAACAGCCGGTGAGTACGAGAAGGACTCCCGCCAGCGGGGCGGCCGTCGAGGGGTCGCGGCGGCTGGATACGATCGCAAGAGGGGAAACCTGGATGCGCCGAAGAGCTCAGGCATGGGGGAGCGATGACGATACGGCCCCGCAAAGAGCGGGGCAAGGGTGAGGGCTCGCTGTGGCGCAGACCTTTGCTCGGTCGTTACGTTCGCCTCGAACACCGACTTACCGAGAGACGAGGTGGGCAAGCTGCGACGGCGCGCAATTCCAATGTATCAATCGTTCTTTCGAGCACGTGCCGCGACTTGTCGCATGTGTCTCGAGTCGGAACTTTACGCTTGAGCAAACTGCGTATTGCCCATTCGAACGCCTCGCGATAGCCTCCACTCACGAAGCGTGTGCTACGGAAGGCCAGCTCGGACGTGCTCCCGCAGCCACGTTGCGGTCTGGATGTAGCATTCAATCCAGTCCGATTGCTCGCCGGACAACCCCGCTGCGAGCACCCCGATTTTGCGCCGTTTCCGCTGGCAATCCGGCGCAAATGCCGCCATTCAAGGCGCGTCTCGCGCGCAGCATGCGCGAGAGGAGGAGGGAATCGTCGTGCGCAGCGCGTATCCCAAATTCGCAATGTTGGCTTGTGTCGTAATCGTCCCGGGTGCGCTCGTGGGGTGCACGGCGGGAGACGTAACCAATCCGTGGGAGCTCGGCGGCGGCTCGGGCGACGGCGGCGCGGCGGCTCCTGAAGCCGCGGCGACGGGCTCCGATTCCGGCGGGAGTGGCGCGAGCGACACTGGGCCCACACCTCAGGACTCGGGCACCCCTGCACCCGAGGCCGGCGCCCTGGAGACCGGCGCCCCGGAGACCGGCGCTCCCGAGGGAGGCTCCGAAGATTCTTCCGCGCCGGCAGAGGCCGGACCACCACCGCCACCGCCGCCAGTGACGTCCAGCGACGGCTTCGCCGCTTCCCGAACGGCATGCATCAACAAAATCAATGCGCTGCGGGCGACCGACACGGCGGTCGCGCTCCAGCCGCTCACGTTGCAAAACACCGACGGCACCAACTCGTGCGTCGACACGCAAGCCACGAACGACCAGAGCATGAACACCGGCCACTACTCGTTCAACAACATGGCCCCTTCCTGCACCTGGGGTAACCCCTCGGGCGAGGGACAGAACGAGTGCCTCACCGGCTATGGCACCAGCCCACAAGGGATCGAGCAGTGCCTACAGGACATGTGGGATGAGAGCCTGAAACCGAACTGCCAGGGCTGCATCGGGTGCACACAGTTCGAAGGCGCGTGCCCCAACTGCGATTTCTCGGGAACGATGGGATACGAGTGCGGGCACTACGTCAACATGAGTGCCCCCTATTTCACCTCGGTCGCGTGCGGCTTCGCGGGGGCAGCGCCGTCGAGCAACGACGGGTGGTCGGTGCAGAACTTCGAGTAGGTCGCAGAAGCCGGAAGGTTGTCTCGTCGCGATCCGGGCCGCAGCCATACGGCCTCCTGCGCTAGGCTGCCGCCCGTGCGCAAAACCCTCGGGTGCGGGGCCGCCGCCGTCGTGCTTCTCGTCGCCGCCAGCGCGTCGGCCAACGGCAGGTATCCGGCGTCCAACGAGCTCCTCTTCTCGCCGACGAGCGCGAACCTCGTCATCCAGAGGACGACCTTCGGCATCCTCATCTCGCACGACGCGGGCACGACATGGAGCTGGCTTTGCGAGGATGCTCTCGGCATCGCGCCGTCCACCAACGAGGACCCTACGCTCGGTCTGACCGCCGCCAACACGCTCATCGCCGGCGTCTACGGCGGACTGCAGGTCTCGTACGACACTGGTTGCGGCTGGAGCTACGTGCCCAGCCTGATGAACCAGCACGCCGTCGACATCGCCGTCCGATCGGCTTCGCCGCACTCCGCGGTCGCGCTGATCTCGACGTACTCGCCGACGGTCATCCCCGATTCGAGCATCGGATACGCGACGCGGCTTTACGAGACCACCGACGACGGGAAGACGTGGTCCGCGATCGGCGGTCCGTTCGATCCCACCGTCTCCGTGTCCACGGTCGACGTCGCGGCGAGCGATCCGAACCGCCTTTACGTCACCGCGTTCCGCTCGAGCACGCTGTTCACGCCGCTGCTCTTCGTTTCGGTCGACCACGGAGCGTCGTGGTCGGAGCACGACATGCCGATGTTGTCGCACGATCTCGGCATGTACATCGCTGCGGTCGACCCGCAGGACGCCGATCTGGTCTACCTGCGGTCCGCAGGCGCACCGAACTCCGCCGGCCGCTCGCGACTCTTCGTGACGCGCGATCAGGGGCAAACGTTTCAGACGGCGCTCGTACTGCCGGGCTCGATGCTCGGGTTCGCGCTCTCGCCGGATGGCTCCATGGTGTACGCAGGGATCGAGAAGGGCGGGCTGTTCGCTGCGACCCGCGACGGCCTTCTGGCAGCGGCCGATGCGGGAACCCCCGTCGCGGTGACCGTTGGAGACGCGGGCGGCTCGACTTCCCCGGCGTTCCAGCAGACATCGAGCATCCACGTGCAATGCCTCGCGACCCATGGGTCGGAACTTTGGGCGTGCTCCGACGAGGTGAGCGGCTTCATCGCAGGGGTATCGCTCGACAACGGGACGACCTTCACGCCGAAGCTCCACATCCACGACATCGAGGGCCCCATTGCGTGCGCAGCGGATGCCTCCGCCGCTCAGTGCACCGGCGCGGCTTTCCAGCAGCTTTGCCAGACGCTGCGGGGCTGCGGCGGAGACGGCGGCATGGACGCGAGCGCCAGCGTGAGCGGCGACGGGTCGGCGCCGGACGGTGCAGTTGAAGCTGCTCCGGAAGACGCGGGAAGTATGAAGAATCCGTCGCACGGGTCGTCGTGCGGGTGCTCGACTGTAGGAGGCCACCGCACGCGAAACACCGGGGGGCCGCTCGTGGCGATGGCCGTGGCTACCGCGGCGGCATTCGTACGGAGGCGCTCCGGGACGTCGACGACGTCCCGGTTCGAGCACGGTTGAGGAAATCGATTGCCTCGAGGCATCGCCTGTGAGACTGAGCCGCGGTTCCCTCCACGAACCACTGAGGCGATCGCGTTGAATTGAGACTCGTTCGGAGGCTGCGCAAAACATGAAGCTCAAGCTGACTTTTCTTGGGATCGCCGGCGCGGTGTGGGCCGCGGCGGGGGCGGCGTGCGGATCCAATACGACGGTTTACGAACCGGCACCGGGCAGCGGCGACGACGGGGGCTCGGGAAGCTCGTCCGGAAGCTCGTCTGGAAGCTCGTCGGGGACCGGCAGCACATCCGGCAGCACGAGCGGGGGCAGCTCCTCGGGGAGCACGTCGAGCAGCAGCTCCGGAAGCACCAGCGGCAGCGCGTCGTCGGGGAGCACGTCAGGAAGTACGAGCGGGAGCAGCTCCGGAAGCACGAGCGGCAGCAGCTCGGGGAGCACCTCGGGAAGCGACGGCGGGACTGCGTCGGGAAGCGACGGCGGGACTGCGTCGGGGAGCAGCTCCGGAAGCAGCAGCGGAAGCAGCTCGGGCATGAGCGGCGGCTTTTTCGGTCCGCAGAACCCGAACTGCATGCCGATGGGCACTGCCATGGCCGTGGGGACGGCGCCGCAGACGGATTTCAATCCGCAACCGGCCTATATCCCGAACAACGTCATCGTCCTCACGTTCGACGACGTCCCGGGGACGAACGTAGGGACCGGCCCAGCGGCGCCGGACGTCACCGGCGCGGATCTTCAGTTTTTGAAGTCGAAGAACATTCACGTCGACTTCTTCATCAACACGATGAACTACGGTGGCCCCACCGCCGACATCGTGCAGATGCAGACCGACGGCCACTATCTCGGCAATCACACCATCGATCACAAGCACCTCGGCCAGCCGGACCCGATGGACACGATCCCGGCCTGCAAGTCCGATCCGACTTGCGTGGAAAACGAGGTCAGTGGGAACGAAACGGCGATCAACAAGATCTTGGGCGGATCCAAGCCGCACCTCACCCGTTTCCGCGCACCGTTCGGCGAACCGTATCAGGGTATGTATGTCGGTGGTGACGGGTTCAATACGCAGGCGGACTACAACGCCGTCTCTGCGATCGTCGCAAAATACGCCGTCGCGTTCGGATGGAACTTCGATTCTGCGGATTCGAACGGCATGACGTGGGATCCCGCGGCGCTCCTCCAGAACGTGGAGGGCATCATTCAGAAACCGGGCGCCGCCGGGGCCTCGTGGGGGATCATGCTCGCGCACGGCGTTTACCCGTGGACGCGCGACATGCTGCCGATGCTCATCCCCTACCTGCAGCAGAACGGCTTCGTGCTTGGCAACCTGGAGGACGTGAGCTGCTGGCTCTGGGGCAAGCACACGTGGGAAATCATCCCGAATCGCACGCAAAACTAAATCCTGTATTGCGCTCCGGACCCTCGGCATGAGCGTCCGCCGTGGAGCAAAATCTCGGGCTAAACGCTTTGGAAGGGAGCCGCTCCAGCGCCGCTCCCGCGCCTATCGTCGCTGTGTTCATCCCGATCGCGGTGCGCTCGGTACGTGCGCGGTTGGTGCCGTCCGGTAGCTTGGGCAGTCGCTTTGGACGCGTCGCTCCGGGTTCGGGCGCTTAGGGCTCGCTGCAGGATCGCGTCTGGCGACCTTCGCGGGGAGGAGCTCAGCGAGCTTCTCCTGTCCGTACCGGCCGAACGGAGGGACGACTGGATCAATGCGGTCCTCGGCATCGACGGGCCGCCTCCGCCTGACCAACCGGACTTGCCGCGCGCGTCGGTGCCGTACCTTCCCTGCGGCATAGAAGAGATCCTCGCGATGGTCCGCGACGTGCCGCTGAAGGAGGAGGACGAGCTGGTCGACCTGGGCTGCGGCCTGGGACGGGTCGTAATCTTGGCCCATTTGCTGTCGGGAGCGCGCGCTCGCGGGATCGAGATCCAGGGCCACCTCGTCCGCGCGGGGCGCGCTCTCACGAGCGAGCTGGCGCTTCCGGCCGTGTCTTTCGTCCACGCAAACGTGGCGGACGTCGAGATCGATGGCTCGGTCTTCTTTCTGTACGCGCCGTTCAACGGGGAGACGCTGCGCCGAAGTCTCCAGCGACTGCGCAGCCTCGCCGAGCGAAAGCCGATCGTCGTCTGCGCGGTGGGAATCGAATTTCGAGACGAGGGCTGGCTGTTGCCGCGGAGCACCTCGAGCGTCGCGCTGACGATCTACGGATCCCGTCGATGGGGCGGCGGGCCGCGCCTTCCTTGACCGAGGATCACATGCCGATCGCGGCGCCTCCGAGGTGCTTCGCCGCGGTCGCCGCATTCCGGTGTCCATCACGGTCGGAAGCGACGTACGCCGCGTCGTCCGCGTTCCGCACGCCCCGACCATCGGCGCGCAAAAATAGCGCGCCGGTCCGTGTGCGTCGCCGCAAAGGACGGGCATCGCCCAAGGTTGTGTCGCGCTCCAAGAGTCGTCGGTTACGCAGCGAAGTTCGACGAGTTGAGTCAGTGCGCACAAGGCGACCAGAGGCGTCCCGAAGATCCTTCGCCCGTTCGCAGATTTTTCGGCCATTCGGCCTCCTTGGTGAGCCGGCAAGATATCGACGTTCACGTGCGGGCCGTACCCGGTGCGCGCGCTACATGCGTGGCGGCGAATTTGCAACGTGCCGGAGCGATTGCCGACGAATCACGTGGGGACCAATATAGTACGGCGTGGCTTCAGCCGGCGGGTGACATCGCGATGCCGGGCGCGATCGGTCGCACGAACGTTCCTGTGAGGAGATTGCATGCCGAGGCAGTTGATGTGGGTCGGGCTGCTTACGACGTCGTTCGCCGCCCTGGCGTGCGGCAGCGCGTCCGACACCGGGTGGTCCGACGGCGGTAACCCCGAGACGACTTATCCAACCGACAGCGGCAATCCCAATTCGAGCGACGCAACCACCACGGACGGCGGCGCGGCCAGGGGCGGAAACGACGGCGGGGGTCCGCCCCCCTCCACGGACGCGTCGGGCGATGGCCCGGGGACGGGAGACGATTCGTGGGGCGGCGCATACGACGGCGGCCCCATGGTGGGAGCTACGACCCCCTTCATGAGCTACGAAGCGGAGGACGGGACCGCGGGCGGGGGCGCTACCGTGGTCAAGCTGCAGTCGCCGCCGACGACGCAGTTCTCGAGCCCGGAGGTGGAGGCTTCGGGGCACGCTTACGTCGCGCTCACACAGGCCGGACAGTACGTGGAGTGGGCGAACCAGACGGGCAAGAGCATCACAGCGTTCAACGTGCGCTACTCGATCCCGGACTCGCAGGATGGCAAAGGGATCACGGCCACGCTGAACGTCTACGTGAACGGCCAGAAGAGGCAATCGATCAACGTCGACTCGACGCAGTCGTGGCTCTACGAAGGCGGTAACAACAACTACAACGGCAACGATCAGAACCCGGCGGACGGGAACCCGCGCGTCTTCTTCGACGAGGCGCACGCCTTCCTGACCGGCGCCCCCCTCGCTCCCGGAGACAAGATCCGCCTCCAGATGGACGCGGACAACGCCGCGTCGTACTACCACATCGACGTGATCGACCTGGAGGCTCCGCCGCCGCCGATCGTCCAACCCGCGAACACGCTGTCGATCGAGTCGTGCGGCGCCACGGCCAATGACCCCACCAAGGACAGCACCGCCGCCATCCAGAATTGCATCAACATGGCGCAGTCGTCGGGGCAACCGGTCTGGATTCCCCAGGGCACGTACTATCTGAACGGGATCACCGGGCTCAACGCGAATGGCATCACGATCGAAGGAGCGGGCATGTGGTACAGCACCATTTACCGCAACGTGCCGCTCCCCAATAACTACGGGCTCGCGGCCGTGTTCAGCGTCACCTCGTGCACCGTGCGAAACTTCGCGGTCGATTCGAACGCCCTCAGCCGCGCGACCGTGGACGGAGCCGGCGGCGCGATGGATACGACCGGGACCAACTGGGTCGCCGACAGCATATGGACCCAGCACACGGAATCGGGGTTCTGGGCCTCCGGCGACGGCGGAACCGTCGAGAACTGCCGGTTGACCGCGATCTGGGCCGACGGCTGCAACGTCAACAACGTCAGCCTGACCGGGACGACCGGAAACGACATCACGGCCAAGAACAACTTCGTGCGCGGGACGGGAGACGACGCCATCGCGATCAACTCCGTCAACTACAACGGCAATCAGATGTACACGCCGATGTCGAACGTCCACATCATCAACAACACGTCCATCGCCCCGTGGGGTGGAAAGGGAGTGGCCGTCTACGGCGGCAGCGGTCACATCGTCCAGAACAACTACGTGAGCGACACCGCGCGGTACATCGGCCTCGGCGTGGGCAAGTTCGGCGCGAACGGCTCCGACCTTCTCTCCGGAACCGTGACGGGGAACGTCGTCGTTCGGGGCGGAGGCAACGGGTACATGCAGCAGCAAGCGGGGCTGCACATCGGCAACGGCGGCGATGGGCAGAGCACCGGGACCGTCGCGAACGTGACGGTGTCCAACAACACCATCAGGGACTCTCTCTACAACGCCGTCGATTTCTCGGCGTCGAACATGATTGCGTTCGAGAACAACACCATCGAGAACCCCGGGCTCAACGGGATCGTCATCGGGCCTCAGTTCTTCCCTGCCCCGTCCGGTTCCGCGACGATCAGCAACAACATGGTAACCGGCCTCGCTTCGGGAGAGCAGGCGTTCGTGAACATGTCGGGAGGCGGCTACGTGGCGACGCTCAGCGGCAACAACTTCTGAGAGCGCGCGAGGTCAGGCAGAGCTTTGCGATTACTTACCGGTCGGTCCTAGGCGGCCACCATCCTCCGCACCCTTACGCATCCATGAGCCCCGGGGGAAGGACCTTGCGCTGTCCAGGGGACAAATCTTGCGCGTAGGCGCGGGACGATCGCGTCGAAAGGCGGCTATTTCGTCTGAGCACGATCCTTGATAAGCCGTGCGCGGTGAACAACTTCAAGAAGCGATTGAATGGGCAAAGTGCAGGCGTGAGCGTCGCGAGCATCGTCCTCGCGGTTGGATTCGCGCTGTCTCTTATACACATCTCCGAGCCCACGAGACAGGCAGAAAGCTCG
>CALKVG010000516.1 GCA_937998045.1 uncultured Myxococcales bacterium | reverse complement strand
CCCTCTTGGTGGTCGACGACGAGCGGTCGAACATCGAGTCGATCGAGAAAATCTTTCTGCGCGAAGGCATGCGCGTCCTCGCTGCGCCCGACGCGAAGCACGCGCTCGAGCTGGTGCGCACTCACCGGATCCACGTCGTTCTGACGGATCTCATGATGCCCGGGACGACCGGCCTCGAGCTCCTCCGCGCCGTCAAGCAGGTCGCGCCGGACGTCGAGGTCGTCCTGATGACCGCATACGGCTCGGTCGAGGCCGCGGTCAGCGCGATGAGAGAAGGCGCGTACGACTTCGTCGAGAAGCCGCTGAAGCGCCTCTCCATCGTGAAGAGCGTGCGGAAGGCGGCCGAACGCCAGCGGCTGGTCGCCGAGAACAAGTCGCTCAAGGCCGAGATCAAGCGCCTCGCGCACCGTGAGATCGTCGGGAGCTCGCAGGCGCTGCGTCGAGTCATCGACGTGGCCACGCAGGCCGCGCCCAGCCAGGCGACCGTCCTCATTCTCGGCGAGAGCGGCACCGGCAAAGAGCTTCTCGCCCGGCACATCCACGAACGGTCCTCGCGGGCGCGCGGCCCCTTCGTCGCGGTGAACTGCGCCGCCATTCCGGAGACGATCCTCGAGAGTGAGCTCTTCGGCCACGAGCGCGGCGCGTTCACCGGCGCGACGGGCCGGCGAGACGGGCGCTTCGCGAAGGCGGCCGGCGGTACCCTGTTTCTCGACGAGATCGGCGAGCTGCAGGCGAGCGTGCAGGTGAAGCTGCTTCGCGTCATGCAGGAGGGGGAGTACGAGCCGCTCGGCGGCAACACCCAGAAGGCCGACGTGCGCATCGTCGCCGCGACCAACCGCGATCTCGTCGCCGAGGTAGCCGCGGGCCGCTTCCGGGAGGACCTCTTTTATCGCCTCAACGTCATCGCCATCACGGCGCCGCCGCTGCGAGAGCGGCGCGAGGACGTCCCGCTGCTCATCGATCACTTCCTCGGCCTTTACTGCGCGAAGAACGGGCGTCCGCGCCTGCAGCCCACGCGCGGAGCGCTCGAGCGACTGACGGATTATGCGTGGCCCGGCAACGTCCGCGAGCTCGAGAACGTCATCGAGCGAGCGGTGGTCCTGGCGCGGAGCGACGTGCTGGGCGAGGTGGACCTGCCCGAACACATCGCGTCCGCCGCACCCAGCGCGCCGACGCAGCTCGCGTTCGAGGTGGGGACCACCCTCGGCGAGATCGAGCTCCGCGTGATCCGTGAGACGTTGCGCCACACCAAGGGAGACAAAAGCCTCGCCGCGCAGCTCCTCGGGATCTCCACACGAACGATTTATCGCAAGCTCGACGGCCTGGCCGAGTAGCTCTGCGGTCCCGCGGCCGCGACCGCCGGGAAGGAAGCAAGCACCGATTCGACGGCGTTGCGCAGCTTGTCGTAATCAATCTTTCCCGACGTGACGGGCGCTCGCGCGAAGCCGTGCCACACGAGCTCGTGCGTTCTCCCGTCGAACGCGTCGATGACGAACGTTCCTTCGACGAGCTCTTCGCGCTCCTGGTCGAGGTAGCCGTGGTACGGCGGCTCGACGGAGACGTCGTAGTTGGGGGCAGGGTAGGGCGTGTCCGGTGGGATGCCGAGCTCGGTGTTCGCCGTCCCCGTCACGCGGCGCCCCGCCTCCACCCGGATGACGAGGTCAGCGGCGTCCCTGCTCGCGAGCGCATAGCCTCTGCGCTGCAGGATTTGACCTGCCAATTCTTTTACATAGGTCCCGACCTGCACGGATTGCTCCGTCGACGCGTAGTTGCCCGGCGGATGGGGACTGAGGTCGAGAGCCACCGCGTGGTATCGCTCGAAATGGGCTTGTGGGGACTGGATGCTGTGAACGTCGACTGCCGACGTGCAGCCCGTCGCGGCGCCCAGACAGATCACCGTCGCAGCGAGCAGACGCCTCACCAGGGGGACCATGCCATCTTCACCTGCAATGGGCGTGCTCGACGATTCCCGTTGTTTGTCCGGCAAGCCGGCCCCTTCGGCATGCAAGGGCCGCGCGCATCGCGCACGTTTGGCGCGGACCTCTCGGCGGGCGCGTCCCGCAAGTCCGCGTCGCTATCCGTCGCGCGGCGACGCGATGGTCGGGAAGGACGATGGGTCGGCGGAGCGGGCGGCGCTGGGACTCCTCGCCGGGTGGGAAGTCGAACCGCGTCCACCGGCGCGCCGACGCGGCCATAGCGCCGGGCCGTCGCTTTGACACTTTGTCGCACGGTCCCGCTGTCCACGGCGGACGGCCGCCAACCTGTCGAAACCTGACGGACGCGGTACCTGGAAACAACCTGAGTTTCCGAGCGTTTGTCCGGTGGCACAGCCCTCGCACACTGCCCTTCGGGGCATGGGGCCCCATCCGCACCGCGCATGGCCATCGACAAGCTCCTAAAGCGCCACTTCTGGGCGGTGATCCTCCTGCTGGTCGCCGTGGCGGCGTTCTTCGACGCGCAGGGCATCATGCAGATCGTCGGCGCGAGCTTGGGCGCGGACGAGAAGCAGCTCTCCGCCCCGCCGCTCGCTGCCAGACTGCCGCCCGGACCGGCCTCCGCCAGTCCGCACGAGACGAGCGCGGAGGCCATCATCAAGCGCAACCCATTCGATTCGGTCACCGGTCCGCTCGACGCCGTACCGATCGAGGCTCCCGATCTGCCGAGCGCCGAGGCGCAGGAAGGCGACCCCTACAGCGCGCCCGACTGCGACGGCGTGAAGGTGCTCATCATCGCCGCTTCGCCCGATCCGGACTGGTCGTTCGCCGCGCTCGAGACCCAGCAGGAGAAGGGCAAGAGCTACCTGCGAAAGATCGGCGGCGACCTCGGCGGCAAGACGGTGAAGTACATCGGCTGGGATCGAGTCTGGATGACGAGCGGCTCGCAGCTATGCCAGTCGCAGATGTTCAAGCCGGCGGCCGCTGCGAGCACGGCGGCCGCGACGACGCCCGCGCCCATGCCGAGCGGAGCGGCGGGCTCGCTGGACCCGAACATCGCCAAGGGCATCTCGAAGAAGAGCGCCACGGAGTTCGACGTCGATCGCGGCGTCGTCGACAAGATCCTCGAGAACCAGGCAGAGCTCATGCGGCAGGCGCGAATCGTCCCCGAGCAGGAGAACGGCAAGGTCGTCGGCATCCGCCTGTTCGGCGTGCGGCCGGACACGCTGCTCGGCGTGCTCGGCATGGAGAACGGCGACCGGCTCGAGAAGATCAACGGCTTCGACATGACGAGCCCCGAGAAGGCGCTCGAGGCCTACGCCCGACTGCGTACCGCAGATCACCTGACCGTTTCCGTGAACCGCAAGGGGCAGGAAACGAACCTCGATTACAACATCAAGTGACGAGCAATCCCATGGCCGAACCCACCGCTGTCGAGAACCGGACGCTGCTCAGGAGGACGCTCATCACCATGAGCGCGATGGTGGGCGGATGCGTCGTCGTCGTCGGGATGATCACGCTGATCGCCGTGGCGATCGTGGGCAAGGCGTCGTCCGCGCAGGCGGAGCCCGAGCAAAACGCCCCTGCGAGCGGGGCGCTCGTCCCGGCCTCCAACGTGCACGGATCGATGCCCGGCCCGAAGGCGCCGCCCGCGCCGCCGGCCAACCGCCGGTAGTGCAGCAAAGAGAAAGACGGTCTGCGAGTTCCCGATGAGAGCGAAACTTCTCGAGACGCTTGTTCTTGCCGGCCTGTCGACTGCGGCATTGGTCACCGCCGGAGCAGACGCCTCCGCGCAGCCGCGGATGCGTCCGAACCCGCTGCCGGCCTCCGGGCAAACGATCGCGCCGACGCCGGCGGCCCCTGCGTCCGACGCGCAACCGGCCACGCCGCCCGCGCCCCCTTCCGGGGCGTCGCCGGCGACGCCCGGACTCACGCCCACCAAGGGTCCAGTGGCCCCCGGGCCGGGAGGGAAGCAGGTCGGAGACACGACGGGGCTCAACCAGTTCGAGCCCGGCATCGAGTACGCGCCGCGCTCCGCCAACGACCGCGTCACCTTCTCGCTCGAGGACGCCGATCTCGATCAGCTGGTGCGGGTCATCGGCCAGCTCACGGGCAAGCGCTTCATCTTCGGCGGCAAGGTGCACAACATCAAGGCGACGGTGTTCTCGCCGCAGAAGGTGACCGTCGCCGAGGCATACCAGGCGTTCCTGTCGATCCTCGAGGCGAACGGGCTCACCGTGGTGCCTCACGGGCGGTTCTACAAGATCGTCGACTCGCCCGACGCCAAGATGGGCGCGCCGGTGTACGTCGCCGGCCAAGGCGGTCCGACGGAGGATCGCTACATCACGCGCCTCCACCGGCTGCACAACATCAGCGCCGACGAGGCCGCCACGGTGCTCGGTCACTTCAAGTCGAAGGACGGCGACATCGTCGCATACGGCCCGGGCAATCTCATCATCATCACCGACACCGGCTCCAACATCCAGCGCATGATGCACATCCTCGAGGACGTCGACGTCGGCGGCGTCGGCGACCAGATCTGGATCGAGCCGATCCACTACGGGATGGCGTCGGACATCGCCCAGCGCCTCGACGAGGTCTTCGACCTCAAGGGCGGCGGCGGCGGAGGTCCGACCAAGGAGCCGGGCAAGGGCGTCCCGTCCCTCGCGAGCGATCTGCACATCGCGAAGATCCTGCCCGACGACCGCAGCAACTCGCTCGTCATCATCTCGACCGAGCGGGCGTACCTCCGCATCCTCGAGTTCATCAAGCGCCTCGACGTGCCGATGCGCACCGGCGAGGGCGAGATCCACGTGCTCCCGCTCGAGCACGCGGACGCGACGGAGCTCGCGAAGACGCTGAACGAGATCGTGACCGGAGCGGCCGCCGCCGGGGGCACACCAGGCGCTGCCCCCAAGGCGGGGGCGACCCCGCTCGCCATCTTCGAGTCGGGCGTCAAGGTGAGCGCCGACAAGGCCACCAACTCGATCGTCGTCACGTCGAGCCTTCGCGACTTCGCCAATCTCCGTTCGGTCATCGACAAGCTCGATCAGCCGCGCCGCCAGGTGTTCATCGAGGCGGTGATCATGGATCTGACGATCAACCGTCAGAACCAACTCAACATCAACTTCCACGGCGGCGATCTCGAGAACGGGCCGACGAGCTCGGGCCAGACCCTCCTCTTCGGCGGTCTCAACCCCCTCAACACGATCCTCCTGCCGACGCCCGATCAGCTCAACGCGTTCGCCTTCGGCATCCGCGGCCCCGCCATCTCCGGCACGGAGAACCTCCTCGGTACGGGGTTCTCGATCCCGGCCTTCGGTGTCCTCATCAACGCGCTGGCCAGCACGAACGACGCCGACATCCTGTCGACGCCGCACATCCTCGCGACCGACAACGTCCCCGCGGAGATCAACGTCGGACAGAACATCCCCTTGCAGACGAACTTCGGCGGCTTCGGCGGTCTCCCCGGCCTCGGCGGGACCACCGGGGCGCCAGGAGCCGCGGGGTTGGGCGGCCTGGGGGCGCTCGGCGGCCTCGGCTTCGGCGCCACCGCGCCGCGCCAGGACATCGGAACGAAGGTCAAAATCGTCCCGCACCTGAACCAGTCGGACGAGGTCCGCCTGGAAGTGACCGAGGAGATCAGCGACGTCACCGGTCAGCAGCCGATCGGCACGCTCGGCGTCGTGCCCTTCGCCAAGCGCACGGCGCAGACGCAGCTCGTGGTCAAGGATCAGCAACCGGTGGTCATCGGCGGTCTCGTGCGCAATCGCGTGGCGCGCACGGACACGAAGATCCCGCTTCTCGGCGACATCCCCGTCCTCGGCGCGCTCTTCCGGTCGCGCAGCTCGTCGATGCAGAAGTCGAACCTCATCCTCGTGCTGACGCCGTACATCATTCGCGAGCAGTCGGACCTGAGGGGCGTCTTCGAGCGAAAGATGCAAGAGCGGCAGGAGTTCCTCGATCACTACTTCGTCTTCGCCGAGCAGAACGAGTACGAGCCTCCGAAGGACTACTCGCGGACGAACGGCCTGCTCGAGGACATCCGGCAATCGTACGGCGAAGTGGACGAGCAACGGCGCCTCGAGGAGCTGACACGCCCGCGCGAGATGAAGACGCACGAGCCAGGGCAGCCGCTCGAGCTGCCGACGCCGGTCGGAGGCACCACGCCCGCGGCCCCGGGGCAGCTAGTCCCGCCGGCCTCGGGTCCCGGCGCGGGACCGCCGCAGGCGCCGCCTCCTCCCCCCACGCTCAACGTGGCTCCTCCGGTGCGCAACATCGAGAGGATCGAGAGGTAACGCGCGATGGCGACCGAGCAGCGGTTCCTCGGCGAGCTCCTCGTGATGCGCGGCGTCGTTCCGGCCGACCGGCTCGACTCGCTGTACGCCGTTCAGCGCGAGCGCGGGACCGACCTGCTCGACCTGGTCATCAACACGGGGGTCGCCGAGGAGATGGCGGTCGCCCGAGTGCTGGCCGAAGAGTCGCAGCTGCCGCTCGTCGAGCGCGTCGACCTCGCGAGCATCCCGACAGCGGTCGCCGCCCGCGTGCCCATCCCCTTCGCGAAAGCCCACAAGGTGCTCGTCCTTCGGGAGGACGACGCCGCCGTCCACGTTCTGTGCGGGGATCCATTCGACACGCAGGCGCTCGACGACTTGCGCGTCATCTTCGGGAAACCGGTTGAAGCCAGCGTCGCCGGGCGAGACCGCATCGAGGACGCGATCAACCGCGTCTACGAGCGGCAGGCCGGGCAGGAGCAGCTCGAGAGCGACGACTCGGCAGTCGACGAGGAGGGCGCGAGCGACATCCTCGACTCAGACGAGGAGGCGCCCGTCATCCGCTGGGTCAACTCCCTCTTCCTCCAGGCGATGAAGGAGCGCGCGAGCGACATCCACATCGAGCCGGAGGAGAAGGAGGTCATCGTCCGCTACCGCATCGACGGCGAGCTTTACGTCGCGCGACGCGCTCCGCGCGCGTTCATGAACAGCATCGTCAGCCGCATCAAGATCGAGAGCGCGCTCAACATCGCCGAGAAGCGACTGCCTCAGGACGGCCGCATCACCAAGAAGATCGCGGGCAAGGGCTTCGACATCCGCGTCAGCACCATCCCGACGAGCCGCGGGTACGAGCGGATCGTCATGCGCTTGCTCAACAAGTCGAGCGTCCTCCTCGATCTGCCGGACCTCGGCTTCAGCCCGCGCGAGTACGCGCTGATGGACGGCCTGATCCGGCGCCCCGACGGCATCATCCTCGTCACCGGCCCTACCGGTAGCGGAAAGACGACGACGCTCTACGCGTGCATCAACCGCATCAACCGCCCCAACCTCAACATCCTCACCGCCGAGGATCCGGTCGAGTACGAGATCCAGGGCATCCACCAGGTGCACGTCCAGCCCAAGATCGGGCTCACCTTCGCGAACGCGCTCCGCGCCTTCCTCCGCCAGGACCCGGACATCGTCATGGTCGGCGAGATCCGCGACCACGACACGCTCGAGATCGCGATCAACGCGTCGCTCACCGGGCACCTCGTGCTCTCGACGATTCACACGAACGACGCCGCCGGCGCGATCACACGCACGATCGACATGGGCGCCGAGCCGTTCCTCCTGCGATCGAGCGTCATCGGCATTCTCGCGCAACGCCTGGTGCGCGTCCTGTGCCCGCACTGCAAGGTGCCGTACCCCGCGGAGCCCTTCGAGCTCGAGGAGCTCGGCCTCACGCGCGAGCGGATGCGTACCCGCGCGGCACGGCGCGAGAACCCGAACTCCCGCTACTTCCCGCGCAACGTCCCGGAGGGCGACCTCCTCGAGTCGTTCGATCCGACGCTGCGGCCGATGTTCTACAAGGGGGCGGGCTGCGACCGGTGCACGAACACGGGCTTCAGCGGCCGGCGCGGCATCTACGAGCTCCTCCTGGTAGACGACGCCGTCGGCCCGCTGGTCCTCAAGAAGGCCGACGCGCAGACGCTGAAGCGCGTCGCGATGGATCAGGGGATGGACACGCTGCGCGACGACGGCGCGCGCAAGGTCCTCGCCGGCCTGACGACGGTCGAGGAGGTCCTCGCCGCCACGCAGGAGGACGTCGCGATCGAGCCGGTGCCGTCGCAACCGCCGCCCGCCCACTCGGCGCGACCGGGAGCGCTCTAACCCATGGCCGTCTTCGAGTATCGCGGCATCCTTGCGGCCTCCGGCAAGGCGGTGAAGGGGGTCCGCGACGCGGACAACGCGAAGATGCTGCGCGCCGTGCTCAAGCGCGAGGGCATCCTCCTCACGAACGCCCAGGAGGAGCTGAAGGCGCGCGCCGGGAGAGGCAAGGCCGTCGAGGGCGGATCGTTCTTCGGGCGCGTGAGCGTCGCCGACATCGCGATGATGACGCGCCAGCTGGCGACGCTCGTCCACGCCGGGATCCCGCTGGTCGAGTCCGTCGGCGCGCTCATCGAGCAGGTCGAGAAGCACGAGCTCAAGCGCGTGCTCACGCAGGTGGTCGACCGCCTGAACGAGGGCAGCGCGCTCGCCAAGGCGCTCGAGCCCCACTCGCGCATCTTCTCGAACCTCTACGTGAGCATGGTCGCAGCGGGCGAGGCGTCCGGTACGCTCGAAGCCGTCCTCGAGCGGCTCGCGGACTTCATGGAGTCGCAGTCCAAGCTTCGCGGCAAGGTCGGCGCGGCGCTCGCCTATCCGGCGCTCATGATGGTCATCGGCTCGGCGCTCATCACCGTGATGATGGTGGTCGTCGTCCCGAAGGTGACGGCGATCTTCGAGAGCCTCGATCACGCCCTGCCCTGGTACACCGAGGCTCTCATCGGGGCGTCGCACGTCGTCTCGTCGAACCAGATGCTCGGGTTCGTCGTGTCGCTGGTGACGTTCACCCTCACGCGGTCCGCGCTCCGCGACTACAAGGAGAGCGAGCGGACCAAGCACCTCGTCTTCGTCATCCTGGCCCTGGTGACGGCTTCCTTCCTGATCCTGTGCGCCTTCATGGTCGAGTCGCTCGGCGCCTACCTGGTCGGCGTGCTCCTGGGCGCCGTCGGGGGCGTCGGGATCGCATGGGCGATGGCGTGGGTGGCGACGCCTCGGGGCCGGGAGAAGAAGGACAGCTTCCTCCTCGGCGTGCCGATCTTCGGCCCGCTCGTCCGGATGCTCGCGGTGTCGCGCTTCGCGAGGACGCTCGCGACGCTCCTGCGAAGCGGCGTGCCGCTCCTCAAGGCGATGGACATCGTGAAGAACGTCCTCGACAACGGGCGGCTCGAGAAGGTGATCGAGACCGCGATCGGGAGCATCCGCGAGGGAGAGTCGATCGCCGTTCCGTTGAAGCGCAGCGGCGTCTTCCCGCCGATCGTGACGCACATGATCGCCGTCGGAGAGCGGAGCGGCCAGCTCGAGCAGATGCTCGAGAACGTCGCGCGGGCGTACGACACGCAGGTCGAGACGCGTGTTCAGGCGCTGACCAGCCTGCTCGAGCCGATCATGATCGTCGTCATGGGGGGAGGCGTGGGCTTCATCGCGTTCGCCATCCTGATGCCGCTCATCCAGATGAACGATTTCGTCTCGCAGTGAGGGCGTCGTAAGGAGAGAGGACAAGCCAGGGAGAAACCGACATGGTGGGCAGGCGCGACGAACCGAGGGTCTTTTTCGCGTGGGAGAAGCGCCGCGGCGTCCGCTCGCTGTTCTCGCGCGGTCCTGCTCGGCGCGCGGTGCTCGTCGTCCTCTTCGTCGGCGCGTTCTTTCTCCTGCGGGAGCGGGAGAACCGCGCGGCTCAGGTGCGCGCGACGCGCGCCGAGATCTCGACCGCAATGGGCGCCGTGGGCGCGTGGCGCGCAGACCACGACCGCGCGTGTCCAGGCTCGCTGGCCGAGCTGGTATCGGCCGGCTATCTGCACCGCGTACCTCGCGACGCATGGGGACGTCCGCTGCGGCTGACGTGCCCCGGCCGCCGCGATCCGAAAGGATTCGATCTGACCAGCGACGGCCCCGACGGCAATTCTGGCGGGACGGATCGGGTGGAGTGAAAGGTTGAAGGAGAAGGCAATGGAACCGAAGAACTTGAGCGCCGTACGTCGTGCCGCTTCGCGTGGCTTGACCCTCGTCGAGCTCGTAATCGTCATCACGATCATCGGCGTTCTCACGGCGGCGATCTCGATCGGTGTCGTGCAGGCGCAGAAGAGAGCAAACATCGGCGCGGCGAAGACCGCGTGCAGCACGGCGCGCAGCGCCACGCTCATCTGGCGGAGCGCCCATCCGAGCGAGGACTGCCCGACGATCGAGCAGCTCAAGCAGGAGAGGGTGCTCGACACCGGCTACAACGCGAAGGACGCCTGGGGCAACCCGTTCAAGCTCTCCTGCGATGCCGACGAGATCGTCTGCACGACCGCCGGCCCGGATCGCAAGGAGGGCACCGAAGACGACATCCGGGTGCCCCCTGCCGACACGGCGTCCGCCAACAAGTAGGTGAGAGCGTGAGGACCACCCGACGTCGCCAGCGCGGCCTCACGATCATGGAGATCATGGTCGTGCTCGCGATCATCGCGATCGTGGGCGGGATGGCCATCGCGGGGTCGTCGCAGCTCGCGACGCCGCGGCTCCACCGCTCGGCGACGATGATCGCGAGCGCGGTGAAGGTGGCGTTCACGCGCGCGACGGCGACGTCCAGCGACCTCCGGATGGTCATGGACCTCGACGAGCAGCGGATCTGGCTCGAGAAGGCGGACCGTCCGATGCTCGCGCAGGCCAAGGACAAGACGGGGACGGGCGGCGCCGATCCCGTGACCCAGGCCGAGGAGGCGGCGCTCGCGGAGGGGGACAAGATCGTGAAGGGGCCCCCCATCCCCAAGCCGCGTTTCCGGCCGATCGACTCGAAGGGGCTCGAAGACGTCGAGTTCGACGACAACGCGGTCAAGGCGGGGAAGGTCGGCAAGTCCCTTCCGCCGAAGATCGTCTTTCGCAGCGTGCAGACGACGCACGACGACGCGCCGCGCACCGCCGGACGGGCGTACCTCTACTTCTGGCCCGGTGGCCGCACCGAGCTGGCTTCGATCCAGGTGCGCATCGGCGACTCCACGACGGACGAGGACACGCTGACCCTGCTCGTCTCCCCTCTCACCGGCAAGGTGACGATCAAGAACGGGCCCGTCGAGCTTCAGATCCCCACCGACGACAACCAGGCCTCCGACCGTGAGGACACCGGGTTCTAATGCCATGCGACGTCGCGGGTTTTCGCTGCTCGAGGTGATGGTGGCGGTCGCCCTGTTCGGGGCGGTCGTCACGATCATTCTTTCGGCGCAGACAGGCCTCGTCGCCGGCAACAAGATGGCTGCCAACATGAGCCAGGCCATCGAGCTCGGACGCTGCCGGATGAGCGAGCTCGAGGAGAAGCAGCTCAAGCTGGGCTTCCCGGAAATCGAAGAGAAGGACTCGAACAACGTCTGCTGCGACGACAAGGAAGTCCCCGGGTTCTCGTGCGAGTGGCAGGTCGAGCGCGTCACGTTGCCGCAGCAGACGCAGCTCGGCGGCGACGCGGGTCTAGGCTCGCTGCTCGGGGGCGGCCTCGGCCTCGACGCAGGCATCGCGGGGGCGATTCCCAGCGGGCTGCCGACGTCCATGCCGACGACGCTCGGCACCGTGCTGTCCAATCCGCTCGGCGGCGCGTCGCTCGACTTCGACGCGGGGCTCCAGAACATCGGCCAGTCGTTGCAGCAGTCCTTCGGAGGCGCCGGCGCGTCGGGGCTCCTCTCGATGGTGTTCGCGCTGGTGTATCCGTCCCTGAAGCCCCTGCTCGAGTCGGGGATTCGCCGCATCACCGTCGTCGTGCGCTGGAAGGAAGGCGCGGCGAGCCGGGACTTCACGCTCGTGCAGTACGTGACCAACCCGTCGCGTACGGGTCTCCTCGCCGGCATGCTCGACGGCGGCATCGGCGCAGACGGGGGCATCCCGGCGAGCGGCGGCGCCGGCGCGAACCCGTTGAATCCCATCGGAGGTGGCCTGGGCGGCGGCCTCGGTGGCGGCCTGGGCGGCGCGGCCACCCCGATGGTGCCGCATTGAACCGCCGGCCCCCCCCGCCCCGCGCCTTCCGCGCGCGCTCGGCTGCGCGTGCGATGACCCTCATCGAGGTCATGGTCGCCGTCGCCATCCTCGCCGGGATCGCAGTGTTCATCCACGGCGTGATGGTCTCGCTCTCGAACGGCAAGAAGGGGGAAGGCATGCGCGCCGAGCGCGCGCACCAGGGACGCGAGGCGATGCAGCGGATGGTGCGGGATCTGTCGGCCGCGTACCTCTCGATGCACGTGCCCCAGGTCCCGGCGCTCATCACGGAGCGCACCGCGTTCGTCGCGCGCAGCTCGACGCCCTTCGATCGCATCGACTTCTCCGCGTTCGCTCACCTCCGCACGGAGCGCGATTCGCACGAGTCCGACCAGGCCGAGGTCGGCTACTTCGTCGTCAGGGACCCGGACGTCTCCGACAAGATGGACCTCGTCCGGCGCGAGCAGACGCCGATCGACTACGACCCCCTCAAGGGCGGCACCGTGAACGTGGTCGCGGAGGACGTCGAGCAATTCGATCTGCGCTTCTTCGATCCGATGACGGGGATGTGGACCGAGTCCTGGGACACGATGCAGATCAGCGGCCAGCCCAACCGCCTGCCGATGGAGGTCGAGATCATCCTCGTCCTCAAGGGCGTCGGGGGAGGACCCTCCTACAACTATCGGACGAAGGTGTTCCTCCCAATCGCGCAACCTCTCTCCTTCGGGAACCCCCGCCAATGAAGTCGACGAACCCGGGATCCAGAGGTCGCGCTGCGGCCCGCGCCCGAAGGCGACGGCGGGAACGCGGGGTCGCCCTCATCATGGTGCTCGGCGCGATCGCGGTCATGGTCGTGATGCTCGCCGAGTTCCAGGATGACGCCGGCGCGGAGTTCGCTTCGGCCCTGGCCGCGCGCGACGGCGTGCAAGCCGAGTACTTCGCCCGCAGCGCAGTGAACCTCTCGCGCCTGCTCATCGCGGCCGAACCCACGATGCGCCAGGCGATCTCGCCGCTCTTCATGCTGCTGAAGCGCTCGCCGCCGCAGCTGCCGGTCTGGGAGTACTCCGACCGCATCCTCGGTGCGTTCAACGACCAGGAGTCGTCGACCGACTTCGCCGGATTCGCGGGCCTCGACATGTCGCTCGGCAAGAACCTCGGGCTGAAGGGCGGGCGCTTCGAGATCGACGTCGTCGACGAGGACTCGAAGATCAACGTGAACATGGGGGCGTCGAACGAGATCGCGCATATCCGGCTGGCCAAGCAGCTCATGGCCCTGATGATGCCCATCCAGTACAACCCCTTCTTCGAGCAGCGCGACATCACGGGCAACTACAACGACCGCCTCACGATCTGCTCGGCGATGATCGACTGGGCGGATCCCGACGAGCAGCTCTACTCGTGCGACCTCACGAACGCGCCGTCGTCGAACGCCGTCGAAGATGCCTGGTACCAGTTGCTCCCCAAGCCCTACCGCCGCAAGAACGCGCCGTACGACTCCCTCGAGGAGCTCCACATGGTCCGCGGTGTGAGCGACGACTTCTGGTCGCTCTTCGTCGACCCCGATCCCACCAACCCCAAGAAGCGGCAGATCACGGTCTGGGGCCAGGGAGCGGTGAACGTGAACTCGGCGAACCCGCTCACGCTCTACGCCCTCACTTGTTCGGGCGCCCCCCAGTCGGAGCTCTGCTTGGACCCGACCGGCCAGCAGATGCAGCTCTTCGTGATGGGCCTGACGATGGGCCAGGGAATCACGATGGGCGCGCCGCTCTTCGGCTCCCCCGCGGACTTCATCAGCATGGTCAAGGGGCAGGGGATGCTCGGTCCCTTGCTGACGGCGATGGGCCTCAAGCCGGTGAAGTTTCAGTCGGAGAGCGATTTTTCGAAGAGCATCTCCACCGAGAGCAAGGTGTTCTCGATCTATGCCGTCGGTGTGGTGAAGGGGTACAAGCGCGAGACGCGCGTGAAGATCCACGCCGTGGTCGACTTCCGATCGGCGCCGTCGCTCACGGGCAGCGGTCCCGGCACCGCCCCCGGGACGACGAATACGACGACGCCGGGAGGGCCGAGCGGAACGGTGCCGACGAACGGCGTCGTGGACGCCAACGCAATCGCAGCAGCCCTGCAGCCGGGCATCGGCGGGCAGGTCCTTTACTACGACATCGAGTGAACCCGAGGAGAGCGCGCAGATGCCGGCATGGCTGGGGATCGACATCGGGACGACGAGCGTGAAGGCGGCGCTGGTGCGCTCTGCGTACCGCAAGATCGCGCTCGTGCGGGTGGTCTCCGTGGACCTGGTGGCGAGCGCCGACGCGGCGGGCACGGAGCGGGGCCGGCCCCCGACCGCGCTCGCGCTCCGGACCGCCGCGACCGCAGCCGTCGAGGGCGAGCCGCAGGGTGCCGACTCGGTCGCCGTCGCGATCGAGGGGTCGCGCGCGGCGATCCATCGGCTGCTGCTGCCGGCGACCGCGCAGAAGCAGCTTGCCGACGTCCTCGCCTACGAGCTCGAGTCGCAGGTGCCGTTCGATCTGGAGGGGGCCGTCTTCGACTGGCGGCTGCTCGAGCGCGGCGGTGAGGACGGGCAGCTGCCCATCGTGGCGGCCGTTGGCCGCATCGAAGACGTCCGCGCGCGGATCGACCTTGTGAAAGAGGCCCTGGCGCAGGAGCCGGAGCGCGTCGGCGTCGGGGCGTTCGCGCTCGGGGCGCTCGTCCCGCACATGCCCGTGCTCGCGGAGGGCGAAACGGTCGCCGTCGTCGACCTCGGAGCCAACGCGAGCGAGGTGCTCGTCCTCGAGCGCGGCGAGCCGGTCTTCGCGCGCACCATCTCGACCGGGACATCCGGTTTGCCCGCCACCGCCGAGCGCCTCGCGCGCGACCTTCGCCTCAGCTTTGCCGCCCACCAGGCGCAAGGAGGAAGCACACCCAAGCGCGTCTACTTGTGCGGCGGCGGCGCGTTCGTCTCGGGCGCCGAGGGGTTCCTCTCGGGCTCGCTCGAGGTGCCGGTGCAGCTCCTCCCCGAGCCCACGCTCGATCTGGCGGGGCTCCCGCCCGAGTCGATGCGCGAGCTTCCGCGATACGCCAAGGCCGTGGCCCTGGCCCTGTCGCTGGCCGGTCGCGGCGCCGGGATGAACTTGCGGCGCGGGCCTCTCGCCTACGAGCGGGGCTTCGGCTGGGTGCGCGAGCGCATCCCGGTGCTCGCGGGGCTCGCCGCCGTGATACTCGTCAGCTTCGTCTTCAGCGCGTGGGCTCGCCTGCACGCGGTGCACAAGGACCGCGCGACGCTGGAGGCGGCGCTCGGCGCCGTCACCAAGGAGGTGCTCGGCACCGAGGCGACCACCGCCGCCGAGGCGCAGGACCTTCTCACGAAGGAGACGGCGCTGAACGACGAGGACCCCATGCCGCACGCCGACGGATTCGACGTCATGGTGCGCCTGTCGAACGCGATCCCCAAGGACATGAAGCACGACGTCGACGAGCTCGACGTTCAGAAGGGACATGTCACGCTGCGCGGCATCGTCGACTCCGTGCAGGACGCGCAGACGATCGCCTCGAACCTCTCCGACGAGCGGTGCCTGACCGACGTGAAAATCAAGAGCACGACGCAGGCCGTCGGCACCGACCGGCAGAAGTACGTGATCGAGTTCGAGGTGAAGTGCCCGGAGGACGCGAAGGCGCCTTCGAAGAAGAAGAGCGAGCCGGCAGCGAGCGGGAGCGGCGCGAGCGCTTCGGCGAGCGCCTCCGGAGGGAAGTGACATGGCTGGGCCCTTTCTCCAGATCAACGCTCGCGAGCGCAGGCTGCTCTCGATCCTCTGTCTCTTATACACATCTCCGAGCCCACGAGACAGGCAGAAATCTC
>CALKVG010000515.1 GCA_937998045.1 uncultured Myxococcales bacterium | reverse complement strand
GCGCCGCGCTCGGCGACGCGTGGTCGACGCGCGTCGAGCCGCTCGGCGAGCTCGAGTGGCTCGTCGTCGCACACCGCTCACGCTAGGCTTTGCGCGTGAAGTCTTTGGTTGCGGCGGCGACCGCCGCGCTCGTGCTCCTCGCGACGGCCGGCGCGAGCGCGAACGGCCGCTTCCCCGCCGCCAATCAGCTCGTCTTTTCGCCGAGCGACCCCAATCTCGCCGTCCTGCGCACGACCTTCGGAGTCCTCGTGTCGCACGACGGCGGGAGCGCCTGGAGCTGGATCTGCGAGGACGCCATCGGCCTGCCGCCGACCTCGAGCGACGACCCATCCATCGGCGTCACGTCCGGCGGAAGCCTCGTCGCCGGCATCTACAAGGGACTCGAAGTCTCGCCCGATACCGGCTGCAACTGGACCTTCCTCGGCGGTCCGCTGAAAAACCAGGTCATCGCCGACGTCGCGGTCCGGCCCGACGCGCCGCACACGGTGGTGGCCATCGCGTCGACGTACGGAGTCGACGCGGGCGCCGACGGAGGAACGGGGTACGCGACGCAGGTGTACGAGAGCACGAACGACGGCGCGACCTGGTCGCCCCTCGGCGTGCCCATCGACCCCGGCGTCCTCGTCACGACGATCGACGTCTCCGCCGCCGACCCGCACCGCCTGTACGTCTCGGGCTTTCGCGTCGCCGCGACGCCGGGAGGAACGAACGCCGCGTCGCTCTTCGTCTCGCTGGACGAAGGTGCCCACTGGACCGAGCGACCCCTGCCGCCGCTCGTCAACGAGGTCGGCGCGTACATCGCGGCGATCGACCCCGGCGACGCCGACCGGGTGTACCTGCGAACGTCGGGGCCCATGATGCCACCATCCCAGTCGCGGCTGTTCGTGACGAGCAACGCCGGGCAATCCTTCACGACGCCGCTCGCGTTCGATACGCCGGGGGGCCAGATGCTCGGCTTCGCCCTGTCGCCGGACGGATCGAAGATCTACGCCGGCGCGGCGCAGGGCGGCCTCTACGTCGGGATGCGCTCCGCGCTCGACGCCGGCACCCCGTTCCAGAAGACGTCCGCCATCCACGTGCAATGCCTCGCGGCGCGCGGCTCCGAGCTGTGGGCGTGCTCCGACGAGGCGAGCGGGTTCATCGCGGGCGTCTCGAGCGACGACGGCGCCACGTTCACGGCCAAGCTGCACCTGAACGGCATCCAGGCGCCTCTCGCGTGCGCGCCCGACGCGACCACCGCCCAGTGCGTCGCCGAGTTCGATCCGCTGTGCGAGAACTTCGGCGGTTGCGCCGGGTGGGACGGCGGCGTTCCCCCCACCGACGCTGCCGCGAACGGCGACGGCGGCGCGCGCTCGCCATCCGGATCGAGCCACTCCTGCGGGTGCTCGGTGATCGGCGGCGCCGGCGGCGTCACCGGTGTCGCAGCCTTCGCCGGCCTCGCCGCGATCGCCGCCAGAAGGCGCCGGCGGCTCTAGCGCCGGACGCAAGAAGAGCCGCCAAGGCGCACGGACGCTAGACCCGCGCTTGCCGGAGGCGGAGCGCGTTGGCGATGACCGAGACGGAGCTCAGGCTCATGGCCGCGGCGGCGAACATCGGGCTGAGCAAGAGGCCGAAGAACGGGTAGAGCAGACCGGCGGCGACGGGCACGCCGGCGCTGTTGTAGGCGAAGGCGAAGAAGAGGTTCTGCTTGATGTTGCGCATCGTCGCGCGGCTCAGACGCCTGGCCCGGACGATCCCGCCGAGGTCCCCCTTCACGAGCGTCACCGCCGCGCTCTCCATCGCGACGTCCGTCCCCGTCCCCATCGCGATGCCCACATTCGCCGTCGCGAGCGCCGGCGCGTCGTTGATCCCGTCCCCCGCCATCGCGACGACGCGCCCCTGCGCCTGCAAGCGCTTCACCGCCCCCGCCTTCTCGTCCGGCAGCACCTCGGCGATCACCTCGTCGATGCCCAGCTTCCGCGCCACCACCGACGCGGTCGCCCGCACGTCCCCGGTCACCATGACGACGCGTACGCCCTCCGCGTGCAGCGCGCGGATCGCGTCCGGCGCGCTCGCCTTCACCGGATCGGCGACGCCCAGCAGCCCCGCCAGCTCGCCTCCGGAAGCAACGAACATCACGGTCTGCCCGTCGCCGCGCAGCTCCTCCGCCTTTGCCGCGAGCGCGTCGACGCGCACCCCGAGCTCGCCGAGGAGCGCCGCCGTCCCTGCCGCGATCTGCGTGCCCTCGACCCGACCGACGACGCCGCGCCCGGGCCGCGCGGCGAAATCCGTCGCTTCCGCGAGGGCCACCCCGCGCGCCGACGCCTCCTTCACGATCGCCGACGCCAGCGGGTGCTCGCTCGCGCGCTCGAGGCTCGCGCACGTCCGCAAGAGGCGCTCCGGGTCCACTCCCGGGGCTGGGACGACCGACACGACGCGCGGCCTGCCCTCCGTGAGGGTCCCCGTCTTGTCGACGACGAGCGTGTCGACGTTGCGCATCACCTCGATCGCGTCCGCGTTCCGGAAGAGCACGCCCATCGCCGCCCCCCGCCCCATCGCCACCATGATCGACATCGGCGTCGCCAGGCCGAGCGCGCACGGGCAGGCGATGATCAGGACGGCGACCGCGTTGAGGAGCGCGTGCGCGAGGCGCGGACTGGGGCCGACCGCGGCCCAGACGACGAACGTCACGACGGCCACCGCCACCACGACGGGAACGAACACCCCCGCGACGACGTCCGCCAGCCGCTGGACCTTCGCCCGCGTGCGCTGCGCCTCGGCGACCATCGCGACGATCCGCGCAAGCAGCGTCTCCGCGCCGACCTTCTCCGCCCGGAGCACGATGGTGCCGGCGCCGTTGATCGTCCCGCCCACCACGCGATCGCCCTTCGCTTTCGCCACGGGCATCGCCTCGCCCGTCACCATGGCTTCGTCCACGGTGGTCGCGCCGTCGATGACGACGCCGTCCACCGGCACCTTCTCGCCCGGGCGCACCCGCAGACGGTCCCCGGGCCCGACGGAGTCGAGCGGCACGTCGCGCTCGTGGCCGCCGTCCGCGACCAGGCGCGCAGTCTTCGGCGCCAGCTCGAGGAGCTCGCGGATCGCCGCGCCGGTGCGACCGCGCGCGCGGAGCTCGAGCACCTGACCGAGCAGGACCAGCGTCACGATCGCGGCGGCCGCTTCGAAGTAAACGGGCACGGCTCCCGTTTCGTCGCGCACCGACGGAGGGAACGCGCCCGGAGCGATCGCCGCGAGGACGCTGTAGACGTAGGCGACGGCAACGCCCAGGCCGATCAGCGTGAACATGTTCGCGCTGCGGTTTCGCAGCGACGCGACGGCGCGCGCGAGGAGCGGCCAGCCGGCCCACACGCAGACGGGCGTCGCCAGCGCGAGCTCCACGTACGGGAGCCACGCGGCCCGTGCGATCGCCGCGAACGCATCGCCCGGGAGCATCTCGCCCATTCCGAGGACGACGAGCGGCAGCGTGAGGACAGCGGCGACCCGGAAGCGGCGGCTCATGTCGCGCAGCTCGGAGTCGTCTCCGTGAGCGTGCGCGCCGATCGCGACCGGCTCGAGCGCCATGCCGCAGAAGGGGCAGCTCCCCGGCGTGGGCGACCGCACCTCCGGGTGCATTGGGCAGGTGTAGCCGGCGGCGCTCGCGACCGGGGGGACCGCGGGCGTGGAGGGGGGTCCGTGATGGCCGCCGTGGCCGTGGTCGCGGTGGTGATGATGG
>CALKVG010000514.1 GCA_937998045.1 uncultured Myxococcales bacterium | reverse complement strand
CCCCGGTGACCTCTCCTTCCACGGCCAGGCGCTCCGGCACGGCGGTACCTCCGTCGCCGGAGGGGTGCTCCCGCTCGGGTCGCCGAGCGAGCCATAAGACGAAGAACCCGCTGCCATTCGGCAGGACGCGGGCTGCCTCGGCGTCGGACTCCGGCGGAGACAGGTCGTGGACCGGCTGCAATCGCTCGTCGGCCAGCAGCGACGCCCGGATGACGCCGCGAGCGGTCGTCCCGGCGGGCACGGTCTCGTCCCAGACGACCAAGGTTCGACCGCCCTCGTGGGCGAGGTCGAAGGACAGCGAATCCCCCCGCTGGCGTGGGACGGAGGAGAGCGGAGCCGGCGGCTTCGGTGGCTCGCCCTGCCCGTCGTTCCAGGACGACGGGTCGATGGCCCACACGGCGAGCTCGCGAGGCGCATCCGATTTCGCCGCCTTGCCGGACAGCACGTAGTCGGCAGCCACGAGGTCCTTGCCGCGCCAGGCGAGCCGCGCGGGCGGTGCGTCGCCGAGCGTCCTTGCCAGGTCGATCACCCTCACAGCCTTCCACCCGAGCGGCACGATCGCGACGGCGGCCAGGGTTCCCGCCGAAGTGTGGTGGGCTACGCCCACCGCAACGCCGCCCGGCAAGGAAAGCGCGTCCCCGATCTCGACGTTGTCGGACGGCGCCACCTGGAGAGCGCGCGGCGCCGTGCTGCAGCGCGCCGGGGCCACGGACGGCTGCACGTCGACGGGCGCCTCCGCCGGCGCGGAGCCGTCGCCCAGGGCGCCGTCGGCGGGGGGTGTCTTCCGGCAGCCGGCCCAAACGGGGAGCATCGCGAGCGCGCACGCCGCGACGACGCGATGCGACGACCTCACGCCGGCTCCAGAAAGCCCTCGACGACCTCGAGCGCAAGCTCGTAGCGCTCGAGGGGCGGCATGACGTACGCGCCCGCGACGCGCCCGCGAACGGACGCCAGCATCTCGCGCGCGATGCGCACGCCCTCCTTTCGCGCCTCCGCGCCGCTCCCCGCCTTTCGCATGCGCTCCCGGACGGCGTCGGGCACTTGCATGCCGGGCACCTCGTTGTGCAGAAACTCTGCGTTCCGATAGCTCGCCAGCGGTAGCAGCCCGACGAGCACGGGCAGCCCGAGCGGGGCACAGTCCGCGAGAAAGCGATCGAGCACCGCGGGGTCGTAGACCGGCTGGGTCATGACGATCTCTGCCCCGGCCGCCTTCTTCTCCTTGAGCCGGGTCAGCTCGCGCTCGTAGTTGAGCGCCGCCGGCTCCGCCCCGGTCGCGAGCAGAAACCGGGTCGTCGCGCCCAGCGCCTTGCCGCCGGGATCGACCCCGTGGTTGAGGCGCGCGGCGAGCTTCAACATGCCGATCGAGTCCAGGTCGTAGACCGCGGTGGCGTCGGGGAAGTCCCCGATCTTGGGCGGGTCCCCGGTGATGATCACGAGGTTGCGGACTCCCAGGTCGTGCGCGCCGAGCAGATGCGCCAGCGTACCGAGCAGGTTCCGGTCCCGCCCGCACACGTGAACGATCGTCTCGATACCCGCCTCGCGCTGGACGCGGACCGCCATCGCCAGATTGCTCATCCGGGACTGCGCGCGCGCACCATCCGCGATGTTGACGACGTCGACGCCGCCCGCCTTCAGCATCTTCGCTGCCGCCACGGCACGGGACGGATCGAGCCCGACCGGGGGGTTCACCTCGACCGATACGACGAAGCGCTTGCGCGCGAGCTTGGCCGCCAGGTCGCTCCGTTCCGCGAAAGGGACCGGCTCGAGCGCGTTGGGATAGCCGCGGGAGATGTTGCCCGCCGCGGGGTCTGCGCGCGGAAAGTCCTCCTCGCCTCGTGCGTCCGAGTCGGCGTGAGCGCCCGCCATCCGAGCGGCGGCGGCGATACGCTTGATGTGCTCCGGGGTCGTGCCGCAACACCCCCCGACGACGCGCACCCCGACGCGGATCATCCGCCGCGCGTAGATGCCGAAGTACTCCGGAGTCGAGACGTAAACCATGCGCTCGTCCACGCGCCGCGGCAGTCCTGCGTTCGGTGCGGCAAGTATGGGCAGCCCGACCGGCAGCATCTTCTCGACGGCCGCGAGGACCGCCATCGGTCCGTCCGAACAGTTGACGCCCACGACGCTCGCGCCCCACTCCTTCGCGAGGCGCGCCACCTCGTGCGCGTCCGTTCCCTCGGCCATCCTGCCGCTCTCGTCGAGCGAGACGCTGGCGATGACCGGGATGCGTCCCTCCGACACTTCGACCGCCGCTTGCACGGACGCCCGCAGCTCCGGCGTCTGCCGGACCGTCTCGACGAGCAGCGCGTCGACGCCCGCGTCGACCAGGGCGTGCGCCTGCTCGGCGACGGCCGCGGTCACCTTCGCGAGATCCTCGGCGCTCGATTGCCCAGCCTCCCCCAGGAAGTACCCGCTCGGCCCCATCGCGCCCAGGACGTAAGCCTGGCCTGCCGCCGCGGCTCGGGCGACGCGCACCCCCGCAGCGTTCAGCTCTCGCACGCGCGCCTGCAGGCCGTACTTTTCGAGCCGAAGCGCGTTGGCACCGAACGTATTCGTCTCGATCACCTGCGCGCCCGCCCGCAGGTAGTCCTCGTGGACCTTGGTCACGAGCTCCGGACGAGACACGTTGAGCTCCTCGAAGCACGCGCTGTAGAGAACACCGCGCTCGTAGAGCTGTGTACCCATGGCACCGTCTACGACGAGAACGCTCGAGCGAATGGCGTCGAGAAAAGGCCGCTCGTTCTTGGCTGAGCTGGAAGGCATTGTGGGGGCTCGCGGCGCGCGATGGCTCACCACCTACGGCCTCGGCACGCCGAGCGCAAGGTCGCGACGCCGCCACGGCCCCACGCAGGGGGGTGAGCGGCACGGTTCCTGCGAAGAAAGACCCGAAGGAAGCCCACGAGGCGGAGAGCCGGCACCATGTTCCGCGCGGATATCCTGGTCGTTGACGACGATCGCGACGTTCGCGACACCGTCGCCGCGGTGCTCGACGGAGAGGGCTATCACGTTCGCTGCGCCGAGAACGGGGCGCAAGCACTCGCGATGCTGCACGGACCGAAGCCGTCGGCGATCGTGCTCGACCTGATGATGCCCGTGATGAGCGGGTGGGACCTTCTGGAAGCCGTACGGGATGACGTCGAGCTGTCGCGCATTCCCGTCGTCGTGCTTTCGGCGATGCGCGCGCCCGGGGATCTGATGCACCTCGCGAAACCGGTCAGCCTGGAAGAGCTCGTGCGGACGCTCGACGGCGTGTGTCGGCACTGATAGAGCACCATGGCATGCGCCGCGCGGAGCGGTCCCTTGCGAGCGCCGTGTGCGCCGAGCTGCCCGGCTTGCGCGCGAGCGACGACGAGGCCGACCGGCTGGCCTACGCGCGAGACCTCTGGCCGCGGCACCACCTGGAGGTGCGCGCCGGGCGGCAGGCGGCGCGCCGGCCGGGCGCGATCGCATGGCCGACCTCGACCGATGACGTCGCCCGTGTGGTGCGGTGGGCGCGCACGCGGGGCGTCCCGATCGTGCCGTTCGGCGCCGGGAGCGGCGTCTGCGGCGGGGTCCTCCCGAGCGAGGACGTCCTGGTCCTCGACCTCAAGCGCATGGGACGTGTGCGCGCCATCGATCGGAGCGCCCCGATGGTCGACGCCGAAGCCGGCTGCATGGGGCTGCCCCTGGAAGAGTCGCTCGAGCGCGCGGGCTTCACGCTCGGCCACTTTCCCTCCTCGATCCTCTGCAGCACCGTCGGCGGCTGGCTGGCCGCGCGAAGCGCCGGGCAGTGCTCCGGCGCTTACGGGAAGATCGAGGACATGGCCGTCGCCGTCGAGTGCGTGACGGGTTCGGGCGACGTCGTCGAGCTTCGCCGCAGGTGCAGCGCGCCCGACCTGGTGCCGCTGGTCGTCGGCAGCGAGGGGACGATGGCCATCGTGACCCGCGCGAAGCTGCGTCTGCACCCGGCGCCGGAGCGGCGAGCCTTCGGCGCGTGGTCGTTCGCCTCGACAGCCGCCGGCTGGACGGCACTCCGGGAGCTCTTCCAATCCGGTCTGCGACCCGCCGTCGCGCGTCTCTACGATCCGTTCGACGCGGCCCTCGCGAGGCGCGGAAGCTCCACCCGGCGGGCCCCCTCGTGTGGGGCGCCCGGCCTCGGCGCCGTTGCGCTGCGCGCCCTGCTGCGCCACCCGCGCGCCTTCAACGCCCTCTTGCACAGCCAGGTCGCGGCGCAGGCCCTCGGCGGCGCCCTGCTCGTCGTCGTCTTCGAGGGCAGCGGCCGAGGGCACGTCTCCGGCTCCGCCGGAGCGCCGTCGGAACTAGGGGGCCCGGACCGCGCGCTCGAGGAGGCGCGCCGGATCGTCGAGTCGGGGGGCGCGGCGTGGGAGGGCGACGAGCCGGCTCGCCGCTGGTTCGATCACCGCTACGCCGTGAGCTACCGGCAGGCCCCGATCTTCGCGAACGGCGCCTTCGTCGACACGATGGAGGTCGCGGCGCCCTGGTCGAGGCTCGGGGCCGTGTACGACGCCGTGCGGCGAGCCCTCGGCACGCACGCCTTCGTCATGGCGCACTTCAGCCACGCGTACCCCGACGGGTGCTGCATCTACTTCTCGTTCGCGGGCGCCGCCGAGACGACGCGCGGGCGGGACGGCGACTGGGACCGCGCCTGCGAAGCTCGGTACGACCGGGCGTGGACATCGGCCCTCGCGGCCGCCGTCGATGCAGGAGCGACGCTGGCCCACCATCACGGCGTGGGGCGATCGAAGGCCCCGCGGCTCTCCTCCGAGCTGGGCGCCGGCGTCGACGTCGTTCGCGCGCTCCAGCGCGCGTTCGATCCGGCGGGCATCCTCAACCCCGGCAACCTGGTCGGCCCACGCCCGCCGGGACCGCCGACGCGTGCAGCACGCCCGCACGGCCTCGACGACGCGTTCGAGCTGGATCGCGAGAGCCTCCTGGCTCGCGCCGGCGGCGCGATGCCCCTGTCCGCGATCGAAGAGAGACTGCAGGCGGAAGGCTTGACGCTCGACGTGGATCCGGCGCCGCCGGCGACCCTGGCGGAGTGGCTCGCGGCGGGCGCGCCTGGTTCGCGCGATCGCTGGCTCGACCCCGTCGACCAGATCGTCGCCGGCCTGCACGCGACCCTCCGCGACACCGTCGCGCTCGACCTGCGGCCCGCTCCGAGGCGCGCAGTCGGGCCGGACCTCACGGCCCTGATCGTCGGAGCCCACGAACGCTTCGGCCGCGTCGACCGCGCCTGGGTGCGTGTCCATCGGCGCGGCGTGCCACGCCCGAGCGCGGCCCCCTTCGTCTGCGACCGCGATCCTCCCCTTTCGCCGGGCGAGTCCGCACTCCTCGACGCGATCGACCGCTCTCTCTGAACGGACCCTCTTCCCGAAGGACCTCTTCCCGAACGGACCCTCTTCCCGACTTCGCCCCGCGAAGTCGTTCGCGAAGCGATTCGGGGGGAGGCTCGGCGCGGCGCGCCGAGGGGGTGCGCCAGCACCCCGCAAGACCGTGCCGGGGAGTAAGTCAGGGGCTCGTGATCACGAGCCCCTGACTTCACCCCGGCGGCCACTGCATCGGGCGTCCTCCGAGCACGTGGCAATGCAGGTGAAACACGCTCTGCCCGGCGTCCGGCCCCTGGTTGATGACGAGGCGATAGCCGCCCTCCGACAGCCCGAGCTTCTCGGCGACGTCGCGCGCGGCGAGGAGCACCTGGCCCAGCAGGTTCGCATCCTTCTCGGTGGCGTCGTGCACGCCGCCGATGTGGCCCTTGGGGATGACCAGCGCGTGCGTCGGCGCGACCGGCCGCATGTCCCGGAAGGCGACCACGTGATCGTTCTCGAAGACGATCTGGGCGGGCGTCGTCCGGGCGGCGATGTTGCAGAACAGACAGGCCATGGTGGAGCGGGAGCTTATCTGTCTCTTATACACATCTCCGAGCCCACGAGACAGGCAGA
>CALKVG010000513.1 GCA_937998045.1 uncultured Myxococcales bacterium | reverse complement strand
TCGAGGTTGTGCGGGTTGCGGATGCCGAGCCCGCTGCCGATGGGGGCCGCGAGCGGCATCACCGCTGCGCAGCCGACGTCCTCGAGCTTCTTGCAGACGATCGGGTCGTCGATGCAATACGGCAAGACGACGAACCCCTCCTTCACCAGCGCGCGCGCTGCCTCGAGCGTCTGCTCGTTGTCCGGATAGAGCGTCTTCGCGTCGCCGATGACCTCGAGCTTGACCATCTCGGCGATGCCCAGCTCGCGCGCGAGGCGGAGCGTGCGCACGGCGTCGTCGGCCGTCATGCAGCCGGCCGTGTTCGGCAGGATGAGCCAGTTCTTGCGCCTGAGGAGGGCCATGAGCGAGCCGCTCGATCGATCCGCCAGGTCGACGCGGCGCAGGGCGACGGTGACGATCTCGGCTGCGGACGCGTCGATCGCGCGCTCGGTCTCGGCGGTGTCCTTGTATTTGCCGGTACCGACGATCAGACGGCTCTGGAACGGGCGGCCGGCAATGACGAGGGGGTCGTGCATGGCGTCCCGAGCATAGTCGTCCCACCGGAGCGGTCGAGGCGCTTCCATCGCCGATGCAACCAGAGCCACTGGGTGGGATGATCGCGGACGAAGCGGTCCAGGGCTCGCGTGGCGCTCACGCTGGCTTCCTCGACCCAGCCGCGGCCGGGGCGATCCGGCGGGACGAAGACGTCGAGGACGTACAAGACGTGGTCGCCGCACGGTTGTCGAGCGGCCGCGGCCACGACGAGCGGCACGCGCGCCGAGGCGGCGAGCGCGGCGGGAGCCCGGTCGACGAGCGCCATGCGCCCGAGGAACGGGGTCGCCGTCGCGCGGCGCGAGGGATCCGGCACCTGGTCGATCATCATCGCCACGGCGCCTCCGCGGGTGAGAACGTCTCGCGACCGACGGATCGCCCCGCGCGCTTCGGCGAGCCGCACGCCCCGGGCCGCGCGAGTGGACTGCCAGAGGCGATCGAGCCAGCGGACGCTCAGGCGCTTCGTGACGACGAGGAGCGCCACGTCGCGCGCGATCGCGCACGCGGCGAGGTCCCAGTTGCCGGTGTGCGACGCCGCCACGACCACCCCGCGCCCGTGCGCGAGGGCGCGGCGCCAGCGATCCTGCGATTGGGCGTCGACGCGCACGTGGCCGAGCGCGCGGCTCCCGGCAAGCGCAAGCCAGAGGAACTCCGCCACCGACATCCCCAGCGCCCGGTACATCCCCCTCGCGCATGCCGCCACGTTCGCGACGCCCGCCGCACGCATCGACGAGTCGACGTGCCCGCGCCGGACGCGCAATACGCTACCAGCGAGCCAACCCAGCACCCACCCGACCACCCGTACGACCGCAAGGGCAACGATTGAGGAAGGTGGGCGTATTTCGGTCGAGACCGAGCGAGGCCAAGGAGGCGAGCGAGGCGTACTCCCGTACGCCGCAGCGAGCCGACGCCGGTCTCGCGAAGAGATCGACCGAAAGACGCCCACCTTCCTAGCCGAAGCCGGCGCGCCGCACGACCTTGCCCGCCGCCTGCTCTCCCTCGAGCGCGACGGCGAAGACGTCAGTGCGGACCACGACGAAGAGCTCACGCTTGGGGTTGCGCGCGTAGACGAGCTCCCCGTCCTGCCGCACCGCTTCGATGCGCGGGATGGTCATCGCCGCGCCGTCGTGCGCGACGTGCAGCGTCATCATGCTGCCCTCGGGGAGCGACGCCCATCCTTCCCGGTCGCTCTTGGTCCCGGCCACTTTGAGGATCGCTTCGAGATGTTCGCCGGTCATGCTTCCTTCGCATAGCCTAAGCTGCGGCAGATGCACAGCCGGCCGGGGGCCGACATCGTCGTCTTGAAGGAGGTCCGGAAGTCGTTCGGCGATACGGAGGTCCTCAAGGGCATCGATCTCGTCTGCAAAAAGGGCGAGACGACGTGCGTGGTCGGCGGCTCAGGCGCCGGCAAGACGACGCTCCTCCGGCTCATCGTCGCGCTCGAGAGACCGACGAGCGGCCAGATCTTCGTCGACGGCGAGGACATCGTGCCGCTGAGAGAGAGAGAGCTCAACCGCGTGCGGCAGAAGTTCGGGATGGTGTACCAGTACGCGGCGCTGCTCGACTCGATCACCGTGCTCGACAACGTGGCGTTCCCCCTCGTCGAGCACACGAAGCTCGGCGCGGCCGAGCGCCGCGAACGGGTCATGGAAAAGCTGAAGGTGCTCGGCCTGGACGAGAAGGTCCTCACGAAGTACCCCGCCGAGCTCTCGGGCGGTATGCGCAAGCGCGTCGGCCTGGCGCGCGCGCTCATGCTCGACCCACCCATCCTCGTTTACGACGAGCCAACGAGCGGCCTCGACCCGCTGACGAGCCGCGCGGTCGACGATCTCATCGACGACACGCGGGAGCGCTTCGGCGTGACGAGCATCGTCATCACCCACGACATTGCCAGCTGCTTTCGCATCGCCGACCAGGCGATCCTCCTCGACAAGGGGCGGATCGTCACCGGAGGGGGCCCGATGGACCTCGCGCACGGCGAGAACGACGTGGCGCGCGAGTTCATCCGCAAATCCGGCGTCGACGTGGAGACCGTTGCGAAGGAGCGCGCCGCGCGGGATCGAGACCGAGGCCGCCAAGGCGCCAACGCGCCAGGCGGGGCGTAGGAGACGCTTCGGCGCGTGTCCTGCCTTCCCTTCCCTTGGCCGGCTTGGCGTGGTGGCGGCTTCGCTCCTCAGTTCGCGCGGCAGAGGGTCGCAGCTTCGCGAAGAGTGCAGAAGGCGTAGCCAGCGGCCCTTAGCTCGGTGAGCGCGGTGGCGAGCGCCTCGATCTTGCGGGCGCGAGGGACGCGGACGTCGGGTTGGTACGGGCGAAGGGCCCCGAGGCCGTCGGCGGCGTCGAGGACGTCGATGCCGTGAAGCTCGAGGTTCACGAGCGGCTCGCCGCGGACCATCCGGGCGAGGGTGCGGGCGAAGCGCGGTCCCCAGAGCGTCAGACTCGTGCCGAAGAACGGGAGGCGGGGGCCGCGCGTGACCTGGACGGGCAGCTCGAGCACCCCTCCCCCGCGCCGCCAGTACGGCGTCCCCACGCGATACGGGCGCGTGGGTGCCGCGAGGACGGCGGGCGTGTCCACGATCGACCGGCTCGCGCGCCCGCGCACGCGAATGAGGGCGATCGCCGCGGCCTTCGCCGCCCAGTACGCCGGGCACGGGAAGACCGACGAATCGTAGGCGATGCCCAGCTCGGCGAGCACCGAGAACACCTCGTCGGTGATCGTGTACCCGGGAGCCCGGAAGCCCACCGGTCGGGCCCCCGTCGCCCGCTCGATCGCGCGCGCGCCTTCGTCGATCTGCCGGCGGATCCCCTCGCGCCCGAGTCGCACCAAGTCGTAGCGGTGGTCGAGCGTGTGGTTGCCGATCTCGAATCCGGCGGCGTAGGCGGCGCGCAGCTTCGCCGCGGCTTCCGGCCGTTCGAGGTCGCTGCCGATCGCGAAGAGCGTGAGCGGAATGCCCAGGTTCTTCGCGAGATCCGTCAGTCGATCGACGGCCACGTCGTAGACGAGCGAGCGGGCGGCACCCGCCGGCTCACCCACCCCGTGAATGGCGAAGTAATTCGGGATTTCGTCCAGGTCGACGCTCACCGCGCAGACGCGCACGGCGGGTCAGCTCCCGATGGTCTTCGCAACCTCTGCCGCGAGGTCTTCCGTCTTCTTCTCGATCCCCTCGCCGAGCGCGTAGCGCACGAACGAGAGCACCTTCAGCTCACCGCCGAGCTTCTTCCCGAGGTCCTGGCGGATCTTGTCGCACGTCCCCGCGGGCGGGTCCCACACGTTCTCCTGACCGAGGAGCGTCACCTCGCTGAACCACTTGGTGACTTTGCCCTCGATGACGTTGGGCCACCGATCCTTGGGAGGGATCTTCTCGCCGTTCTTCTCTTGCTCCTCGAGCTGGGCGTTGAAGATCTCCTTCTGCTTTTCGACCTGCGCCTTGGTGATCTCTTCGCGGCTCACCACCATCGGGTTCATCGCCGCGATCTGCATCGCGACGTTGTCGACGTAGGTCTTGAACTCCGCGTTCTTCACGTCCGGCCCCACCGCGTGCACGAGGACCGCGAGCTTGCCGCCGGCGTGCACGTACGCGTGCACCAGGCCGTTCGCCTCTTTCGCCTCGACCATATCCCAGCGGCGCACGACCGTGTTCTCGCCCGTCTTCGCGACCATCTCTTCGCGGACCTGGTTCACGGTCTTGCTCGTGGCCGGGTACGTCTGCGAGAGGAGGTCCGCGCCCCTGGGCGCTTTGCTCGCCACCGCCACGACGTTCTTCACGAATCCCTTGAAGTCGTCGCCGCGCGAGACGAAGTCCGTCTGGCAGTTGACCTCGACGATCACACCGCGCTTGCCGTCGGGCGACACCCACGTGGCTACCTCGCCCTCGGCGGCGACGCGGCTGGCACGAGAGGCCGCCTTGGACTGCCCTTTCTTGAGGAGGACCTCGACCGCCTTCTCCATGTCGCCCGCGGCCTCGACGAGGGCATTCTTGCAGTCGCTCATCCCCGCCTGCGTTCGCTCGCGGAGCTCCTTCACCATCGATGCAGTGATGTCGGCCATGATCGCTTGTGTCCTGTGGGGGTGGGGTTGTCAGCTGGGGCGATCGCCGCCGTCGTCACGGCGCGAACGGCCACCGCGGATGATCTCCGCCTGCGGGCCCTCGTTGCGGCGCGCTTGCGCCTCCTCTCGGCCCATGAATTCCTTGCGGCGCTGCGATCCCTCGACGACCGCGTCGCCGATGCGCGCGGTGATGAGCTTGATCGACCGGATCGCGTCGTCGTTCCCGGGGATGATGAAATCGACCCGGTCCGGATCGCAGTTCGTGTCGGTGATGGCAATGACCGGGATACCGATCTTGTTCGCCTCGTTGACCGCGATGCCTTCCATCGCGGGATCGATGACGAAGAGCGCGCTCGGCAGCGAGCCCATGTTCTTCAGGCCGCCCAGGTACTTCTCGAAGCGCTCGCGCTCCTTCTCGAGGCGGGACACTTCCTTCTTCGTGATCGACTGGTACGTGCCGTCTTCCTTCATGCGCTCGAGCTGGCGCATGCGCTCGAGGCCCGTCTTGATGGTGCGGAAGTTCGTGAGCGTGCCGCCCAGCCAGCGGTTGACGACGAAGAAGCTGCCCGACCGGGTGGCCTCCTCCTGCACGATCTCCTGGGCCTGGCGCTTGGTGCCGACCATCAGGATGTGGCCGCCGCGACCGACCGTATCGACGACGAAGTTGTACGCGCGAGCGAAGAGGCGGGCCGTCTGGTCGAGGTCGATGATGTGGATGCCGTTGCGCGCCCCGTAGATGAACGGGCGCATCTTCGGGTTCCAGCGCTTGGTCTGGTGACCGAAGTGGACGCCAGCGTCGAGGAGCGAACGCAGCGGAAGGGGCATGTCGCCCCGGAGTTGAGGCAGTCCCTGGGCGGAGGTTTCGACAGTTTGAGCCATTTTGCGCTTCCTTTCGGTTGGGCCTCCGCTCTCCGTCCGTGACCAACACCGCCGTAGCGATGCACCGGGCCGCGGTTTGCGCGGGAGAGCGTGTGGATTTGGGGCGTGGGCAAAAGCCCCCGCCGGATTGGGTTTCGGGGAGCGGAAGGTACGCGCCGAACGGGAAAAAGCAAGCTATAGCCGCCCTCGTGGGCAGAGTCAGGGCGCGAGTCGGGCGTTCGCTGAGGCAGAGCGTGGCTCGGATGCGAACAGTGGCGGTCGCCGGCGCATTCCTCATGGGGAGCGCGTCGCCCGGGATTTGCGTGGGTTGCGGAGGAAAGCAGGGGCGGCCCACGCTCCCGCCACCCGAGTACGAGGAGCCCTCTGCGCCCGTCGCCGTGCCCGCGCCCCCCATCGGTGCGAGCGGCGCCACGGGCACCACCGCGCAGACCCCCGGCCAGGACGCAGGCCTACGGAGCGGCGCCGACGCGAGTTGACGCCGGCCCCCGTCCGGCAGGCTCGCGGCGCGTGGCTCCGCTCAGCGGGCCACGGAACGCGCGCTGTGCGCCCTCGGGGTGCGCCGCGGAAGCAAGTCGCTGGGCGGCTCTTCGAGCGCGAACGCCAGGTTCTCCCTCTGCGCGAGGAGCTCCTCGATCAGAGCGCGGAGAAGGTCGTCGTCGACCGGCTTGTGCAGCACGGGACGGCCGGTCGGCAGCTCGGGGCCGTCGCCGAACGCCGTGAGGAGGACGACCGGCACTTCGGCCAGGCGCGGACTCTCGCTCATCGCGTCGATGACGTCCCATCCGCAGATACCGGGCATCATGATGTCGAGCAGGACCAGATCGGGCAGCGGGCCGTCGTGAAGCCGCCGGAGCGCATCCCCGCCGCTCGGAACGGTCACCACGTCGTGCCCCGCGCGATGCAGGAGGACTTCGAGCATCGTGCGGATCGCATCGTCGTCGTCGACGACCATTACGCGCGCGGGCATCCCGGGGGCCTCTCTTTCCGAGCCGGTGTCGAAGGTGGTTGTCGAACGGAGAACGGTTTCCCGCGGGGCATGCCGCCAGTCGTGTGCGATACAGCCCGCGGCCTCTCACACCGCGTTTGCCTACGCACACGTTCGCGCATTGCCTGCAGGCGCCCCATCAGGCCGGCACTTACGCATCGACCGTGCCGGCAAGTCCGTTCGCGGTGCAACCAGCCTGAACGCGCCGACCATGGCTGATGTTGAGCTCTCGATGGCCGCGTTCGCCGTGGCGTTCCTGCAACCGCCCGTGGCGTAAGCGCGCGCGGCGCATCCGGGAGCGCGCAACCTCCTCAGCGGGGCCAGGCGAACGGAACCAGAAGCGATTCCTCCCGAGGCGACCGGTTCGGCACACCGGCTGCCTGCATGAAGTTCCTCCAAAGGGTGTCCGCCGAGCTCGGTGCGTGCCCAGGGTAGACCGCCGCGGGGCGAGACCCAGCGACTCGACCAGTCGGAGTAGAGATGACCATCGCTGATCACCCCCTCCACAGATCCGGACAAG
>CALKVG010000512.1 GCA_937998045.1 uncultured Myxococcales bacterium | reverse complement strand
GGAGCTCTTTCCCTCGTGCGAGGTCAGCCTCTCCGTCGCGTCACGACGCACCATGCGCGCGAGAATAGCCGCAGCGTCCCTCAGCGGCGGGCAAACTTCTTGGTCAGCGCCTCGCAAACGAGCGCCGGCGCGTACCGGCTCACGTCGCCGCCGTGGCTGGCGATCTCGCGTACGAGCGAGGCGCTGATGAAGCCGTTCTTCGTGCGCGTCGGCAAGAAGACGGTATCCACGTTCGGCTCGAGGTCCGCGTTCGCGTGCGCGATCTGGAGCTCGTATTCGAAGTCGGTCGCCGCGCGCAACCCTCGGACGATGACCCGCGCGTGCTGCTGCTTGCAGAAGTCGATGAGGAGGCCGTCGAACGTCTCGACGCGAACGTTCGGCAGGTGGGCGGACACGCGCGACACGAGGTCGAGGCGCTCGTCGGCCGTAAAGAGCGGGCTGCGCGTCGGGTGCCTCCCGATGCCGACGATGACGTCGCTGAACAGCGCGGAGGCGCGCTCGATGAGGTCGAGATGGCCGAGCGTCGGCGGATCGAAGCTGCCCGCGTACACGGCGAGCCGCGCGATGGCCGTCATGGATGGCTCTTCGCGGGGGCCGGTGCAGGCGGTCGGGCGGTGGACGAAGCAGGCGCCGGGGGCGCGCTCGGAGGCGGCGCCGCGGGGCTCGCCGCCGCCGGGGGCGCGCCGGCCGCTGGCGGGCCCGAAGGACCGACGAGGGACGGATCGGGCTCGATCCACATGAAGCGGCCGCCGTCGGCGAAGGTCACACGGAAGAAGGCCAGGAGGTCCGCCCCGACGACACCGCCGAGGTCGATGTCGACGCCGCCATTGAGGTCCCCGAGGTCGCCTCCTTCGAGCGCCGGCATCTTGGCGAGGTCGAACCCGCCGACGCGGAACATCGGCACCGTGCCGCGCTTGATGTTCGGCGTCTCGGGGAGAGGGACCAGGGTATGAAGGTCGATCCCCGCTCTCTTCCAGGCCTCGTCCTGCAAGAGGAGGGGGAACGGACGCGAGCTGTCGACGAACAGAGGGACCGGATTGTCGTCGCGCGGGGTAACCGCGGCGCGCAGGAGCATGCCCCCGCCGCGCAAGTAGTACAGAGGGACGCGGCTGGCGTCGGGAGGCGGCGGCGCGTCATCGCGCCGCACGACGAACTGGTCGCCGCGTCGGTCGAACGTGACGTGCGCGTGGCGGAGAAGCTGAGCCCCGAGCAGCGCCTTGATGGGCACCCCGAGCTGGCGCGTGAGGGGGGAGAGGTCCTGCACGAGCGCAGGTACGTCCTTGACCTCGACGTGGTCGAACTTGAGGTTCACCCACGCGGGCTCGCGCCGCGCGTTCGAATCGAGGAGGACTTCGCTCGATCCCGTCGCCACGAGAGCCAGGATCCGCTCGCCGTCGAGCTCGCAAGGGACGACGTTGGCGGCGCCGAGCGAGACCCGATCGAGCGCCCGCGGCATCTCGATGGCCCCCACGATGCCGCCGTCGATCTCGAACGGGTGGCGGCCGGCGCCGCGCCGCGCCAGGCCCGCCACCTCGCGCGCCCAGCTGTCTTTCACGTTGGGGTCGGCGAGCATCGATTCGAGCTCGTCGGCCGCGTGCTCGAGATCGCCCGAGTACCAGTAGGCGCGACCCCGGATGCCGTGCACCCCCGTGGAGTCGAGACCCTCGGTGAGGCGGAGGGCGTCGGCATACTCGAGATGCACGAGGTCGACGCGGGCCATGAGCTCGCGGATCTCCGGGTCGCTCGGGGCTGCAGCCAGGGCGTGCTTGGCGGATTCGTTCGCGTCGTCGAAGTCGCCCGCGCGGTACGCGACCTTCGCGCGCTCGAACCACTGGGCGGCGAGCGGGGGGCGCTCCACGCCGTGACGGCCCAAGGAGGACGCGCAGGCGGGAGAGAGGGCGCTGAGCGCGAGGATGGTGAGAAGCGAAGTACGGCGCATCGGAGGACTCTCAGGGTTCGGCGGGGAGGGGCTCGACGTGCAGGATGCGGTCGGCCCGGAGCTGCCTTCGGCCTCGTCCGGGGAGCTGATACCCCACAACGCGCGGCGGGTCGAGGTCGGAGCGGACTTCGAGGAGGACCATCGAGAGCGGCTGAGCAGGCCGTCGCGCCGCGCGGTAGGTGACCACGACAGGAGCGCCGTGCTTCACTGCGGCTTCGCACGCGTCGACGATGGCCTGGCGCGCACGGCGTTCACCCACACGCACTTCCCAGAGGTCACGGGGGCTGACGGGGCACAGGACGGCGGCGCAGCGATCGAAGACGACGCGGAGGGCGCGGACGTCGCTCTCGGCGCGATGCGCCGTCCCGCGCTCGATGGCCAGACTGCGGCAGAGCGAGTCGAGAGAGTAGGACTGGAAGGCGAACGCGCGGCGCGCGAGGACGAGCGTGTCCAGCCAGTAGTGCAGCTCGGCGGCGACTCCGGCGCGCTGGAACTCGGCCTCCAGGAAGCGGACGTCCCACACCGCGGCGTGCGCCACGACGATGGCGCCGCCGAGCAATTCGAGCGCAGCGCGCGCGACGCTCTCGAAGCGCGGGGCACCCGCGAGCTGTGCGGCGTCGAGCCCGTGCACGTGGGCAGCCCCGCCGACGCGCTCGCCTGGGTCCACCAGCGTGCACAGAAACCCCCGTCGTTCGCCGCCGACGACCCGATCGATGCAGACCTCGACCACGCGGTCGCGGACGGTGTCGAGCCCCGTCATCTCGAGGTCGACGAAAGCGAGTGGCGCCTCGGCGAGCGGCAGGTCCCAGGGCGGTCCCGTGGGCGGCGGGTTCACCCGCACGAGCTTATGCCGCGGAACGCGCGAGCACGACCACGGAGTAACCGATCGCGGTTCGGTCCAGAGGGTTCGCGTACGAGTGGCGCTGATCGCCACGAAATACGACGACGTCGCCGGGCGCGAGCGTCCACGACTCGCCGGACGCGACAAGGACGATCGAGCCTCGCTCGCAGGTGAGGTACTCGGTCGTGCCTGCCACGTGGGGGATACCGACGAGGCGCGATCCGGGCGGGAGCTCCATCCGATCGATCTCCATACCCGGGATGGGGTCCGGCAGGAGCTTGCGGATGGACACGTCCCCCCGCGTCCGCAGCGGGAGAGAGCGAGCCGGGAAGTGCTTCACCGCCGTACGCGGCGCGCGGATGAGTTCTTCGATGGTGATCTGCAGGGCCGCGGCGGCGCGGTTGAGCACCGAGAGAGTTGGGTTTGCGTGTCCGCTCTCCAGGTGCGCCCAGGTTGCGCGCGGCAGACCGGCGAGCTTGGCCATCTGCTGCTGGCTCAGGCCGCGCGCTTCGCGCAGCTGGGTCACGTTCGCGGCGAGTCGAGCGGCGGCGTCCACGTCCATGCCGACGGGTTAGAGCCTCGCCAATGCATTGGCAACAGAGCCAACAAACGAGCGCGCGCGTCCCATCTTGGACGGCATGTCTCCGGCTTTGCCGGAGCGTGGTCGAAACATGCGACGGCCACGTCTCCGGCTTGCCGGAGCCTCGTCGAAACCTGAACGGAGGTAGCGGTCATGGAGATTCGTGGAACGTCGGCGCTCGTCACGGGTGCCAGCCGCGGTCTGGGGGCGTCTCTCGCGCGGGTGCTGGCGCAGGAGGGCGCCCGGGTGGTCCTCGTAGCGCGGGGTGTCGAGGAGCTCGAACGCACGACGGCGGCCATCCGTGCGGCCGGTGGAGAGGCGCACGCAGTGGCCGCGGACCTCGGGGACAAGCGCGCGCCGCATGCCGTCGCGGGCACGGCGGCCGCGCTCGTCGGACCGATCGATCTCCTCGTCAACAACGCGAGCAGCCTGGGCCACGTCCCGCTCCGGCCGCTGCTCGACACCGACTGCGAGGCGCTCGAACTCGCGCTCGACGTGAACGTCGTCGGTGCCTTCCGGCTCACCAAGCTGGTGGCGGCGTCGATGTCGCTGCGCGGACGCGGGCTCGTGCTCAACGTGAGCTCCGACGCTTCGGTCGGGGCGTACGCGGGGTGGGGCGCTTACGGCGTTTCGAAGGCGGCTCTGGACCACCTCGGGCGAATTCTCGGCGCGGAGTTGCGAGGAACGGGCGTGCGGGTCGTCACCGTCGATCCCGGTGAGATGGACACGAAGATGCACGCCGATGCCGTGCCGGACGCCGACCGGAAGTCGCTGCTCGATCCGCTCGTCGTGGCGCAGCGCCTCGCGCGGCTCGTGCGCGACAGCGAACGTCTCGCCAACGGCGTTCGCGTGGAAGCCGCTGCCTGGAGCTCGCCGTGAGACCCGCGCCCTGGCCCAGGGACGAGCCGCTCGAGGAGAGAATGCTCGTCGTGGAACCGGGCGCGGGCCGATGGCACGACGCGCGGATCGGCGATCTCACGCGATGGCTAATCGCGGGCGACCTCCTGGTCGTCAACGACGCCGCCACCATCCCGGCGTCGTTGCGCGCGACATCGCCCGCGGGGGCCGGCGTCGAGCTTCGGCTCGCCTCGTACCTCGGCGAGGGGCGATGGCGGGCGGTACTCTTCGGGGAAGGCGACTGGCGCACGCGGACGGAAGACCGGCCCCCTGCGCCGACGTTGACGCCGGGCGCGCGCGTGCACTTCGCCGATGGGTTCTCCGCGGACGTGGAGGAAGTGGACGCAACCTCGCCGCGACTCGTCGTCGTTCGTTTCTCCGTCGCCGGCGCGGCGTTGTGGTCCAGCCTGTATCGCTTCGGGAGGCCGGTGCAGTACGCGCACGTCGCGGCGCCGCTGGAGCTCTGGCACGCGCAGACGCCGTTTGCCGCGCGTCCCTGGTCGGTCGAGATGCCCAGCGCCGGACGGCCGCTTGCCTGGTC
>CALKVG010000511.1 GCA_937998045.1 uncultured Myxococcales bacterium | reverse complement strand
GATCGCCGTCCCGCTGTTCGTGATCGCCGTCCCGCTGTTCGTGATCGCCGTCCCGCTGTTCGTGATCGCCGTCCCGCTGTTCGTGATCGCCGTCCCGGTGATCGTGATCGCCGTCCCGCTGTTCTCGATCGCCGTCCCGGTGATCTCTGTCATCGGCCCGCTGTCATTGATGATCGGCCCGCTGATCTCTGTCATCGGTCCGCGGGTCTCTGTCACCGGCCCGCCGCCATTGATCACCGTCCCGGTGATCTCTGTCACCGGTCCGCTGTCATTGATCAGCGACCCGCTGATCTCTGTCATCGGCCCGCTACCCGACCGTTTCTCTTTGACGGACGATTTTTTCCATCCGTTGAAGGGGCGCTTCGGACGAATCGCGGACCGTTTGCCGACCCGAGCGCGGATGCTCGTTGCCTCATGGCCGTCCTTTGCGAGGACGACCGCGGCGTGCGCGAAATCCAGATGGGGGCGAAACACCTCCGAGCCGACCCGAAGCGCGTCGCCGCCTCCACTTGAGTTAATCGGAAAGAAGGCGATCTGGCCCCGCGGCTGCCGGCGAATCTCCGTCGATTTGTGCGCGTATATCGCACTCCAAGGAGCTGCCGAAGGATCGCGACTCGCTCAGTGAAATTGGGCACTGCTCGGGACCGCGGTGCTCGCCTGCACCGGGGGGAGCGTGTCGGTGATCGTTTGCCCGTCGACCGCCGTGATCCGCACCCGATACGACCCCGGGCCGACGCCGCTGCCCGCGACGAAGTAGTTGTAGTCGGCGCGGTCGACGGCGGTCCAAAAGCTTCCCTGGAGCCATTCGAGCTTCGCGACGGGGAGGCGGCTATTGCGCACCTGGATTGCGGTCCACCACTGCGAGCTCCCGTCCTTGAGCCAGTACGAGATGTTCCCGGTGACGTTGCAGGCGACTGGAGTCCACGTGATGGCGACCCGCCCCGCAGACACGTCCGCGATCTGCGCGAACGCCTGCTGGCTCAAGTCGAGTTGACCCATCTGGCAATCGGGGCATTCGTCGACGATGCGCACGGTCACGGTGCCCTTCGGTCCTGCAACGGAGACGCACTCGCCGCACACGGCGCTCCCGGCCCACTCGGCCACGTTCATCGCGGCCACGTTGAGGTCGTTCGGGCTCGGACCGAAGGTGCACGCGCCGTCGCCCGTGGCGGCGTAATACGTGGCGACGCCCTCCTCGGGCATCCCGATCGGCGGGACGGTGCCGCCGGAGGAACCATTGCCGCCACTGCCGCTCGATCCGGTGGACTGTGACCCACACGCAGAGAGGAAGGCGAAAAGCGCGAACGCGAGCGTTGGACGCACGCCGGTAGAGTAGCGCGTTTTCCCCCCGACCTGGACCTCGACCCCCACCCGCCGGCCAAACTGGACCCGTCAGCGATCGAGCGCAGCTTCGAGCGCCAGACTTCCGATCCAGAGCGGCCTGCCCCAGGTTGCTACCTCGCGCCCGGCAAACCGAATGGATGCCCCCGGCGCGCTCACGCCGATCGAAACGCCTGCCACGAGGCCGAGAGTGGGCGTGAGGGAAAAGTGCAGCCCCTCATCGAGGTGCGGAATCACGCTCACGAACTCGGTGGGCGTGTTGACATAGGGAGCTACGGCCTGTCCGGCGAGGCTCATCGACCCGAGCCACGCGCCGGCGCTCGAGCGAAAGCGAACTGGGGCCGCGGGGTTGCCGGGCGAGAATCCCAACGACACGCCCGCGACGTACCACGCGATGCTCGCTTGACCCTCGGATCCCCGCAGGGTCGTTCGTGTCGGTGTCAGCGCGCCGTCGAGCGCGACACGGAATCGTGACCCAAACTCGTAAGCAAACGATAGCTCGAGGAGCTCCATCATCGCGAGCCCCCCCGCGCTGTATGCGCCCCCACCTCCCACCGCCATCGTCCAGTGCGGTGCGGCGCGAGGAGGCGACGAACCGGTCGCCGGCAACCGGCCAAGCCGGATGGGCGGCGCGCTCGCGTGCGGGTTCGCGAATTCCATGAGGGTCGCGCGCAGCGTCTCGGCCACCCGCGTCGCGATCACTTCCGGAGCCTCATGGGACTCGTACAGCCCCAGGATCACCTCGCGAAATGTGGTTGTTCCCGTCGCGGGATCGACGATCCAAATCTCGAGACCCGCTCCGGCATCCACCAGAAGCAGCTCCACCGTCGTGCCTTCCTGCTGCGCGAGTCGCTCGATCTCCGAACGAGCGGGAGGAAAGGTGGGCACCGTCACCAGGGCCACGTCGAAGCCGGACGAGCCGAGCTCGGCGAGGAGTCGCGGCAGGAACGCGGGCCTGTTCTCCGCCGTCAGCACCAACATTTTTCGGCGGTCCTCGCTCCGGGCCGTCGCGGGCAGAAGGAAAAAGAGGAAACCCGCGAGGACGGCCAGCGCGGCGCGCCACGTGCGAACCCGCCGGCGAACGTGGCGCACGCTACGGATGGTAGAGCTCAAGGCCCACGCGGCCAGGGTGATCTCCCCGCTGCCATATCCTGGTTATTGAGGACGAGGATGTATTGGCTCGTGCCGTCGAACGATCGGCTCGCTCGGTCGGAAAATCGGACCGGCGCGGTCGACGTCGACGGCAGTGGGCCGTTCCCCGCGACCCCGTTGTGTCCTCTCGCGGACGAGCCGACCACCGAGTCGCCGACGCCGGTCTCGTCGAGCAGAAACCGCACGCGCTGGCGCCCAGGATAGCAAGAAGGGCGCTCCACTGGCCAGGGGGAAGCGTCACCGCCAAGATCGTAGCCCGGCCGATCCACAAATTCGATGAACATTTTTCGGCCGGCCGGTCACCGTATGCTTGAGAAGATTGCAGTTCGGCGGCCGCAGCGGCGTTTCGTCCTTGCCCGTTCTCCAGCGGGACGATAGGGCTGCACCCTTCGCATCCTCCCCATCCGTGCCATCCGTGCCGGACGACGACGAGGCACTGGTTCATGCCCTTCTGCGACGAGATCCGGGCGCTTGCGCGGCCCTTTTCGACCGCCACGCGCCGTACGTCCAGCGCGTCATCGCTCGAATCATCGGCTACTCGGAGCCCGAGCGCACGGACCTGCTGCACGACGTCTTCGTCCGCGCGCTCGAGGGGATGGGCGATCTCAAGAATCCTCGCATGCTCAAGTCATGGCTGGTCGGGATCGCCGTGTTCGTAGCCAAGGAGTGGTTGCGCCGGCGCAAACGCGTGGGGGCACCGGTTGCGCCCGAGCACGCCGCCGATCGCGCGGGCCCCTCGACGCCTCCGGAAGCGGTCGAGGCCGTGCGATCGCTCTATCGTCTTCTCGATCGGCTGAGCGAGGACGATCGTGCGGTGTTCGTCTTGAGGTTCCTGGAGGGCATGAACCTCACCGAGATCGCCGAGGCCTGCAACCTTTCGATTTCCACCGCGAGAAGGCGAGTCATCCGCGCCGAAAGTCGATTCCAAAACCTATTGCCTGCGTACCCGGCTCTCGTCGAACGCTTTAAAGTGGGGGAAGGACGATGAAACTCGGCCCGCCGCTCGACCTCGACGTGCTCCGCAGGGACGTCGCCGACGTCGAGCGCAGCATCGATTGGGACGAAGGGCTTCGAGGAGCACGGGCTCGATTTCTGCTCGCCGCCAGGGGCGTGCCGCTCCGGCCGAGGGCGGGACGCGTCTCCTTTGCCCCGTGGCGCGCAGGACTGAAGAGTGGCCCGCTGCGTTCCGCGGCGCGGCTGGCGGTCGCCCTTGCGGCGACTCTGGTGCTCTCGGTCGTCGTCTGGACGGGTTATCGGCAGCACGCGCGGATCCGCTTCGATACGGGGTCCGAGCACGCCGCGGGCCAGGTTGGAGTGCTGCTCTCGTCGCCCGGGTCCGAGCCGCTGCCGATACGCTTCTCGGACGGGACCTCGTTATCGATGGCGGCGGCGACGCTCGCGCGCGTGACCGAGACGACCTCCCGCGGAGCGACCGTCTTGCTCGAGGAAGGCTCGTTGAGCTGCGCCGTGGTCCATCGGGACGCGAGTCGCTGGCAGGTCGCCGCAGGTCCCTACACGGTGCTGGTCACCGGCACCCGGTTCGACGTGCGCTGGAGCGCCGCGGAACAGACGTTCGCGCTGGACCTCCACGAGGGATCCGTAACGGTGCTGGGGCCCTCGCTGGGGGCGACGGGGCGGCGGCGCGTGCTCGCTGGAGAGAGCCTTCGTGTCTCGGTGCCCGCGACTCCCACGGAGGCTCCCGCACCCGGGCAGCCACTCGCCGCCCCGCTCGGCCCAATTGCGACAAACCCCGCAGCGCGCGGCGACGCAGTGAGGATCGGGGTTGGGGATACGGACGGCACGGGCCACGGTTCGTGGAAGCAACTCGCGGTCGAAGGGCGCTATCCGGACGCGCTCGCAGCGGCGGAAGGAGGAGGGTTCGAGGCCACGTGCCGTCGCGCCTCGGCCGCCGACTTGCTCCTCCTCGGCGAGACGGCGCGCTTCGCGGGATCCCCGGCGCGTGCGGAGCAAGCGCTCCGGCTCGTTCGAGCCAGACCGGGCGCGAAGCACGAAGCGGCCATGTCCGCGTTCAACCTGGGACGCATCGAGTACGACGATCGTCGGAATTACTCCGCTGCCGCCCGCTGGTTTCAGAGCTACCTGCGCGAAGAACCTGCCGGGGGCCTGGCGCGGGAAGCTGCCGGACGCCTCATCGAGGCCCAGAAGGCCGCCGGCGACATGAGCGCGGCTCGCGAATCGGCGAGCGCATACCTGGCCAAATACCCGGCCGGTCCCCACGCAGGCCTCGCGCGCACAATCCTGAATCCGTAACGAAGACGAGGCGTGAGGAGCGCTCGTACGTAGCCTTCGCCGTGGGCCGTCGCGGGCCGCCGCCAAACGAGGCCGGCAGTTCCTGGTCCAGGCGTCTACTTCAGCGAACCCGGATCGTGGCTGCATCGTGCGGATTGCACGATAGGGAAGGGCCACCGTGTCAACCCAGCAGAGTTTCCCGCAGGACGGATCGTCGCACAGGCGCGACCATGCGACCCCGCCGCACACGAAGCGTCACTGCCAAGAACGTAGCTCGGCCAATCGGCAATTTCGATGAACATTTTTCGGCCGGCAAATCACTCTACGCTTTGTTCCCCTTCCGGCAGATGGAACTGAGTCCCCCTGATTGCGGCCGCCAAAAGCGCCACCCCGATGAGCCATTCTCGGGGTGACCGTCATTTTGCCGGGCGCGGGTACCGCCAACCCTGAGGGCATCATGCAAGCGCTACGCAGAGTCCGTTCATTCGGCCCAATCCGGTCGTCGTGACGAGCATCGGAACGGCGAGCATACGGATGGGCGCGCGTATTCTTCCGGTGCTTGCCTCATGCTCCGCCGGTCTCGCGCTTGGGTGTGGCGACGATTCCGGCGGACACTGGCAGGCGGGCGCCACGGATGCCGCCGCCCCGCTCGACGCCGCCTCGGACGGCACGGCAGCGACGCAAGACTCCAC
>CALKVG010000510.1 GCA_937998045.1 uncultured Myxococcales bacterium | reverse complement strand
ACACGCGTAAGATCGTCGGCAGCGTCAGATGTGTATAAGAGACAGGTACGAGGCTTCTCCGGCCGCTGCCTGCGCCGCCGCGGTCTCCAGGCGCAGGACGAAGTCGCCGATGTAGATCTTGTCCCCTTCGCGGACGATCGTGGCCTGCGAGATCTTCCGGCCGTTCACGTACGTGCCGTTGGTGCTTTTGAGGTCGGTCACGATGAACCGACCGTCCCGGAAGAGAAGACGGGCGTGGTGCTTGGAGACGTTGCCCTTGGGAAGCATGAGGTCGTTGCCCTGCACACGTCCCACGTTGATCTCGTTCTTCTCGAAGGCCTCCCTACGCTCGGCGCCCCCTTTTTCGCTGATGATGATCGTGAACATGAAGGGTGTCTCGGGAGCGATGCTGCCAGGGTCTGCACCTGAGATGCAGGGCAGGGTTCCCGCAGGCTCGCGTCTCGCCGTTGGAATTGTCGAAGGATGCCGCGCAGCATGTCAACTGCGCGTAGCTGCCGAGGTGATGCCGGCAGCGCGTCCGGGGTAGTTGGCCCCCGCGATCGCGGCCCAGACGGGCAGACGGGCGTCACCCGCGGCGCCGGCGTCGCTGGGCGGGGCGCCGCCGTGCGGGTCTACGGGCGCCGGGCCTTCTTCGCCGAGACCTCGCTCGTCACCTGCGCGAGGAGCTCGCCGGCGACCGCGATGACGTCGCGAGCCTCGAGACCGCTGCTCCGAAGCTCGCGGTAAATCGTCTTCGCCAGGATGGCGAGCGTGCGCGGATCGCGTGCTCCCGGGGTTTCGCCGAACGGTAGGGCCATGTCGAGACGTGAGACCTCGACGCTCTGGGCTACAAGCGCCGTGCCAGCGCGACCGTCCCAGGCCGTGAAGCGAATTGCCCGAGCAAACGCGGATCCGTGCGTATCGGGCTGCGCACAACCGCCCTTCACCACGCGAAGATCGATTCGCGCCAACGGCTAGTGCTAAAGGAGGCCGCTGCCCCATGACCTCCCCCGAGTTGCAGCCGACCTCCGGCGAAGCCGCGGCGGTGCCGTCGAACGGTGCCGCGCCTCAGCCGGCCGGGGCCTCGCCGTCGAGGCAAGGGCTGTGGACTCGCTGGATGCGCCGCGACCAGCGCTCGCGGCGCGTGCTTCTCGCGGCGTTCATCTACCTGGTGTGCGCCGGCGTCTACGCGACGATCGCCGGCCGTGACCGCCTGATCCAGCACACCGCTTTCAACCACTACGCGCTCCTCGCGGACGCCTGGCTTCACGGCCGGCAGGACCTCGGCGGCCCCCCTCCCCTCTATACGCAGAACAACGACTTCGCCGAGCACAACGGCAAGACGTACATCAGCTTTCCGCCGCTACCGGCCATGCTGATGCTCCCCTTCGTGAAGCTCGCGGGGAGCCCGGAGAACTTCCGCGACGGCCAGTTCGTCATCTGGCTCGCCGGTCTCTCGCCGGCGTTCCTCTTTTTTGCGCTGGAGAAGCTCCGGCGCACCGGCCGCTCGCCCCGCACGGAGACGGAGAACCTCGTCCTCGCGTTCCTTTACGCGTTCGGCTCGGTGTACTTCTTCACGGCCGTCGAGGGCACCGTGTGGTTCGCGGCGATGGTCGTCGCGGCTGCGGCCGTCGCGCTGTACCTCCTCGCTGCGCTCGACGCCGAACACCCGATGCTCGCAGGGGCCATGATGGCGTGCGTCTACCTGAGCCGGCCTTCCGCCATCTGGATGTCGCTGCTGTTCGCGCTGGAGGCGATTCGCGTATCGCTCAGGCGCCCCCTGCCGCGCGGCGGTTCGTGGCGCGAACGGCTGAGCGCCACCCCCGGTAGCGTCGATTGGGGCGTGCTCGCGCGGCGGTATGCGGCATTTGCGGCGCCGATCGTCGCGGCCCTCGCCTTCGTTGCGTGGACCAACTGGAGCCGCTACGGGCGCGCCACGCCGGTCTATTTCGACCACGAGTTCCTGGCGGTCGCCTGGCGGACGCGGATGCTCAAGTGGGGCCTGCTCGGCTATCACTACCTTGCGAAGAACCTCGGAATCGCCCTCACCAGCCTGCCGTGGCTCCCCGCGCGCGGTGACCCGGGGTCGTTCGGGGGCGTCCCCTTCAAGATCAACGAGCACGGCCTCGCGCTCTGGTTCACGACGCCGCTCTACCTCTGGCTGCTCTGGCCCAAGCGCCTCGGGGAGGACCCGGATCGAAAATGGCTTTACGTGGTGGTCGCCGTCTCGGCCGCGCTGCCCGCGCTCATGGACCTTTTGTACCAGAACTCCGGCTGGCGACAGTTCGGCTACCGCTTCTCGAACGACTACGCGGCCCTTCTGTTCGTCCTCCTGGCCATCGGCGCGCGGCCCATGCGCGCGCTCTTCGCGGCGGCCGCCGCGTGGAGCTGCGCGTGGAACCTGTTCGGGGCGATCACCTTCGACAGGGCCCAGTTCGACCGCTTCTATTTCCGCGATGGCTCGCAGACCATCGTCTATCAGCCCGATTGACGTCGCTCGCGTCATACGCGGAAGCGCTTCCAGGAACTATCCGGCAGAGCCGACCCTCAGGAGATTGCCGATGAGCTCGAGCGCAAGATCCCCCAAAGCGACTCTCCTCACGTGCGCGTGCCTGTCGGTTGCGACGCTCGGCGCGTGCAAGTCGGCCGGTGCGCAGCCGTCGACCCCACCGGGGGTGACCCTGTCGTCGCTCACGGTCACGAGCAAATCGTTCCCGTCGGGGGGGACGGTGCCGGTCGACTACACGTGCGACGGCGCCGATCGGTCGCCGCAGCTCACATGGAGCGCTCCGCCCCCAGGGACGAAGAGCCTGGCGATCGTGACCGATGACCCGGACGCGCCCGGCGGAGACTTCACGCACTGGATCGTCTTCGACCTTCGCCCCGACGCCCTCGCCATCCCCGAGGGGGGCGACCCCACGGAGCTGGGCGGCGTTCTCGGACTCAACGGCTTCAACCGCATCGGGTACTCCGGCCCGTGCCCGCCGCGCATGGAGATCCATCACTACTTTTTCCGCGTGTTCGCGCTCGACGCTCCTCTCTCGGCAAAGCCGGGCGCCAATCGCGACACCATCGACGCCGCGATGAGCTCTCACGTGCTGGCCGAAGGGGCCCTCATGGGGACCTTCTCGCACTAGCTATCCGCGTGGCGACTACTGGCGCGGTAGCCCGGTCACGCGCTGTCCGGCTTTGACACCGTGCGCGCGCGACCAGCCCGCGTTCGTCTCGATGACGTAGCTCGACGGGCAGCCGACCGAGCGCGGCGAGTCGTCGAGCGTCGGTGCGTTCTCGACGATGCCCACGACGACACCGTCCTCGTCGACATACAAAAGATCGAGCGGAATGCACGTGTTGTGCATCCAAAACTCGTGGTCGATCCGGGTGTGCAGGTCGAAGAGCATCCCGCGGTCTTCGGCCATGCTCCGCCGGTACATCAGGCCGCGCTGGGTGTCGTGAGGAGACGAGGCCACCTCGACGTGCACTTTCGCACCCCCGGCGTCAGGAAACGCGACCGTTACCTCAGGCAACTTGGGACCGCCGCTCTCGGGGTCGGAGGGACAGCCGGGAGCCGGGCCTGGCCGCACCGCGGGAGGCGCATCGGCGGGCGTCGCGCGGATGCAACGGCCTTTGAGGGCGGAGTCGGCCGAGCTCAGGCCTGGCCCGGAAGCGGCGGGCGGAGCTGCAGCCGGATCGGACTTGCCGACGGCTGCCGGGGAAGACGGCGCCGCGGTTGCCGCGCTGACCATCGGCGAAGCCGGTGCGCCTCTCTGGGCGAAGTCTTCGGCCGGTGCTCGCTGGCATTCCGCTGCGACGAGCGCTCCGAGAACGGCCATTGCCACGCGCATGGCGCTCGTTTAGCGCCTTTCCCCTTTTCGTGGAATTCGCGATGGCCAGACGACAAAAAGAAAACGGCACCGCATAGGGGCCCGGGGGGGGAGAGCCGGCCTACGCGGTGCCGCAGGGAGCTTTTGCTACGGCCGTGCCAGAATGCGAGACTAGCAATCTCGCGCCTTTGTACATCGGGAGCGCCGTTTTGCCCTGCAGGATCGAAAAGCTCGTTTTTGCGATGTTGCAGAAGTGAAAGGTGGGGCGCTGCCCCACCGCCCATTCCCCGAATAGCCACACAACATGACCACATCCTCTAGCCTTCTGCGCTTCCCCGCGGCCACGCGGACGGCCCGGCCCAAGCCCAACAAGTGGCTGGTCACCATCTCGATCACCTTCGGGACCCTCATGGGCGCGATCGACACGTCAATCGTGGCCGTGGCTCTGCCGCACATGATGGGAACCCTCGGCGCCACGGTGCAGGAGATCACCTGGATCAGCACCGGCTACATCATCGCCAACGTCGTCATCATGCCGCTCACCGCCTTCCTCGGTCGCCTCTTCGGCCAGAAGCGGGTCTACATGTTCTGCCTCGCGCTATTCCTCGTGGGGTCGGTCCTCTGCGGAACGGCGCGATCGCTCACGGCGCTCATCGTGTACCGCGCCATCCAGGGGTTCGGCGCCGGCGCCCTGCAACCGACCGAACAAGCCATCCTGCGGCAGACGTTCCCGCTCAAGGAGCAGGGAATGGCGATGGCGCTCTTCGCGATGGCGGTCATGCTGGGCCCCGCCATCGGACCGACGCTCGGCGGTTGGATCGTGGACAACTACGCCTGGCCGTGGATCTTCTACATCAACGTGCCGGTCGGACTGCTCGGCCTGGCCATGGTGGCGACCTTCGTCCACGAAGACGAGGAGATCATCGCCAAGAACCGCGAGCTCGCCGAGGCCCAGCGGCGGAACGTCGACTGGTGGGGCATCGGGCTCCTGGTCGTGGGCCTCTGCGCGCTCCAGTACTTCCTCGAGGAGGGAGAGCGCAACGACTGGTTCGAGTCGCCGCTCATTACGGTCATGTTCGCCCTCGCGATCGTCGTGCTGGCCGCGTTCGTCATCCGCGAGCTCACCTGCGAAGTGCCGGCGGTCAACGTGCGCCTCTTTCGCGACCCGGTGTTCCTGTCCGGCACGCTCGTCGGCGGCCTGATGTTCGCGCTCCTGATGGCCTCGATGTTCCTCTTGCCCCTCTTCATGCAAGAGCTCCTCGGCTTCACCGCGACCGACGCGGGGTTCGCCCTGATGCCGCGCGTGTTCGTCATGATGATCGCGACGCCCGTGGTCGGGCGCATCTACAACAAGGTGTCGCCGCGCATCGTCATCGGGGTCGGCATCCTCTTCATCGCGTGGGGGGCCTACGACATGAGCCGGTTCACGCTCGAGTCCGGCCAGCGCGATGTCATCTGGGCGATCCTCACGCAGGGCGTCGGCTTCTCGTGCCTGTTCGTGCCGCTGTCGACCGTCGCGCTGGCCACCATCCCGCGTCACAAGATGGCCGACGCGACGGGGCTCAACTCACTCGTGCGTCAGGTCGGCGGATCCATCGGCCTCGCCATCAGCGCGACACTCCTCACGCGGTTCGGCGACCAGTCGCGGGCGGCGCTCGTCGCGCACGTCAGCACGAGCAACCCTGCGGCAATCGCGCGGTTGGGTCAGATGAGCAGAGGCTTCATGTCGCGCGGTCTCGACGCGATCTCGGCGCACGACCTGGCCTTGCGGGCGCTCGACGGACTGGTCTCGCGCCAGTCGGAGCTCCTCGCCTACAACCTGTCTCTTATACACATCTCCGAGCCCACGAGACAGGCAGAAATC
>CALKVG010000509.1 GCA_937998045.1 uncultured Myxococcales bacterium | reverse complement strand
TACACGCGTAAGATCGTCGGCAGCGTCAGATGTGTATAAGAGACAGGTACGGCAGCGCCGTGCGCTCGCTCTCGGGCCAGAGCTCGGCGGAGAGGTACGCGCGCCGTGGCGCGGCGACGACGCTCTTGGGGTCGAACCCGAACGCGGCCGACAGCTTCGTCCCGTCCGCCCCACGCACCGGCTGGGCGACGCCGTCGACCAGGCGCGTCGCATCGCCGTACGCGCGAGCGTCGTCCTTGCCGAAGAAACAGAACGCACCCGACGCCGGCACGAGGTCCCGCACGGCGTCGATCACGCGGCGCCGGTAGCTGGCGCGCGTGCCCGGCAGGACGACCTGAAGCTGGGCCGATTGGAGCTTGTCCACGGGCATTGTCCTATACTCCACGTATGACGGCGTTCACGACCGATGCCGATCGCGCCGGAGAGTTCATTTTCGACTGGAACGAGGTGAACCGAAAAGGGCGCCTCGTGACCCAGACGTTCACTCTATTCGACGAGACGCTGCGGGACGGCCTGCAGAATCCGAGCGTCGAGGATCCCGGCATCGAAGACAAGCTCCTCATCCTGCACTTGATGGAGGACCTTGGCATCGACTCCGCGGACATCGGCCTGCCGGGCAGCAGTAAGCGCGCTTTCGAGGACGTCCTCAGGCTGTGCAAGGAGGTCGTCGACTGCAAGATGAAGATTCGCATCGCAGCGGCGGGGCGCACCGTCGTGAGCGACATCACGCCGATGATCGAGGTGAGCCAACGGGCGGGTATCCCCATAGAGGTATACGCCTTCATTGGATCGAGTCCCATCCGGCAGTACGTCGAGCAGTGGGACGTGTCGCTCATCGCCAAGCGGAGCGCGGAGGCCATCGACGTCGCCGTGAAGGCCGGCCTTCCGGTCGCGTACGTGACCGAGGACACGACGCGATCGCGGCCCGAGGTGCTCTCGACCCTCTTTCGCGCGGCCATCGATCACGGGGCCCGGCGCCTGTGTCTGTCCGACACGGTCGGCCACGCGACTCCCGACGGCGTGCGAAACCTGATTTCGTTCACCAAGAGCGTCATCGCCGGGACCGGCGCCGAGGTGAACGTGGACTGGCACGGACACAACGACCGGGGCCTGGCGCTGGAGAACGCCATCTGGGCGCTCGAGTTCGGCGCCGACCGCGTACACGGCTGCGCGCTCGGCATCGGCGAGCGGGTGGGCAACGCGGCGATGGAGCTCATTCTCCTGAACCTGCGGCTGCTCGGGCAGCTGCCCCCCGAACGCGACCTCACGAAGCTCGTCGAGTACTGCCAGACGGTCGCGCGCGCCGTTCGCTGGCAGATCCCGGTCAACTACCCGCTCGTCGGCCGAGACGCTTTCCGTACGGCGACGGGCGTGCACGCCGCGGCGATCATCAAGGCGATGGACAAGGGCGACGCCTGGCTCGCGGACCGGGTGTACAGCGGTGTCCCCGCGGGCATGTTCGGACGACACCAGGAGATCTGCATCGGCTTCATGAGCGGCGCATCGAACGTGAACGCGTGGCTCCGCGCCCGCCGGATCGAGCCGAGCGACGATCTCGTCGCGGCGATCCTGCAGGCGGCGAAGGCGACGACGCACATCCTCGGCGACGACGAAGTGATGGGGATCGTGTCGCGAGTGCGGGGGTGAGCCTCCTCGGCGTCGACGTCGGGACGACGGGGGTGCGGGCGGCCGCGTTCGACGCGCAAGGCCGCGTGCTGGCCGACGCGATCGAGACAGGCGGGTACGTGGCACCGGCGCCCGGCCGGGGGGAGGCGGCCGCCGAGGGTTGGTGGGCGCAAGTCTGCGCCGCGTGCACGCGCGTGGGCGAGAAGACGCGGCTCGCGGACGTCGAGGCGGTGGGCGTGACCGGGCAGGCGCCGACGGCGGTCGTCGTCGACGCGGATGGGCGACCGCTCAGGCCGGCGGTTCTCTGGCTCGATGTGCGCGCCGACGCGGAAGCGCGCGCGCTCGATCGCGCGCTCGGCGCGGGGCAGGCCGAGGCGATCGGCGGCAACCGGATGCACGCGTACTACCTGGGCCCGAAGCTGGCGTGGCTGCGGGCGCACGAGCCGGGGCTGCTCGAGCGCGCGACCCACGTCCTGCAGTCCCACGCGTTCGTCGTGCGGGAGCTCACCGGCGAGGCGACGTGCGACGCGTCGACCGCGATGCTGTGCGCGCCGCTCTTCGACGCGCGGGCGGGTGTGTGGTCGGCGGCCGGAGCGGCCGCGGCGGGGGTTCCGCTGCGTCTGTTGCCGCGCATCGCGCGGTCGCACGACGTGGTCGGGCGCGTGACGCGCGAGGCGGCCGCGGCAACGGGACTGCGCGAGGGGACGCCGGTCGTCGCGGGCGGCGGGGACTTCGCCGCGAGCGCGCTCGGCGCGGGCGTCGTCGATGAGGGACAGGCGTGCCTGATTCTCGGGACGGCAGGCAACCTCCTCGTGCCGACGCGCGAGCCGCGCTTCGACGCTCGCCTCATCAATAGCCACCACGTGGGCTGCGACCGCTGGCTCTCGCTCGGCGGCACGCTCTGCGGCGCCGCGCTCGAGTGGTTCCGCGGCGCGTGCGCGCCTGGAGTCGACTGGACGGTGCTCGAACAGGAAGCGGCGGCAGCCGCTACGGCGTCCCGCGCGCCGGAGCTCCTCTTTCTACCCTACCTGCAGGGCGAGCGTACCCCCGTCTGGGACGAGCGCGCGCGCGGCGTCTACTTCGGGCTGGACCTGATGCACAGGCGCGGGCACCTGTTCCTCGCGCTCGTCGATGGGATAGCCCTCGGCTTTCGCGACTGCCTGGAGGTGATCCGCGAGGCAGGCGTCGTCGTGCGCGAGGTGGTGGCGGCGAACGGCGCCGGGCGCAGTGCGCTCTTGCGGCAGACGCTCGCGAACGCGCTGGGGGTCCGGGTCGCGTGGACGCCGGATGCGGGGACGCCGGCGACGGTGCGCGGCGCGGCGGCGCTCGCGGGGCTGGGGTGTGGCGCGCTGAAAGACGTGGCGGAAGCCGCGCTGTGGAGTGCGCGGGGCGCGGGGGGAGAGGTGCGCAGGCACGAGCCTGACCCGTCGGAAGGGGCGCGCCTCGAGCGGCTCTTCGCACGTCGTGTTGCGCTGTATGGCGCCGTGCGTGAACTGTTTCTTGCGAGGGAAACGTCGCCGGAAGCTCGCGCGCAGTGATACAAATTGTGAGATGGGGCGGGCTACCCGCTTGGCTTTCAATTGCCGTTCGCTCGCCATGGTGGCCATCGTGGCGACGCTGCCTTCCCTGGGATGCGCGAGCATCCTCGGGGTCGACGACGGCATCCCGAAGGGCGACGCATCGCCCGACGACGCCTCCCCCGGCGCCGACGCCGGCGGCGACGCGACGTTCGACGCAAGCCACGGAGACGACGTATCTTCCGGCGAGGACGCGGATGCCGCGACGGACTCCGCTCCCGGCGCCGACACCGGCTCGCCTCCGGACGCGAGCGAAGCGGCGGACGCGCCTGCGCCGGACGCTCCGGTCGCCGACGCGCCGCCCGAAGGCGCGCCGCCCGAAGCCGGCGAGGGCTGTACGCCCGATCCCACGTACTGCCAGACCCACTGCGCGCCCGGCACCGACTCGTGCGGCGTCGAATGGAACTGCGCGAACGACTGCCCGACGGGCTGGGGCTGCGAACCGTCGACCGGCGAGTGCGTGTGCTCGACGGCCCCCGGCTGGTGCAACAACCGCTGCGGGATGACCACCGACAACTGCGGCAAGGCGATCGATTGCGGCGCGTGCGCGGGCGGGTTGACGTGCACGAACAACTCCTGCGGCTGCACCGCCGAGCCGACCAGCCAAGCGTGCGGCAGCAAGCTGTGCGGAAGCACGACGAACAACTGCAGCCAGACGGTCAACTGCGGATCGAACGGGTCGACGGCGTGCGCCGGCGCGGGGCAGAAGTGCATGAGCGACGACTCGTGCTGCACGCTCGCCACCTGCCAGGGACGCTGCAACACGACGATCCCGGACGACTGCGGCGGCTCGCTCTCGTGCCCCACGAGCAACTGCGGCGCGGGCCAGGTCTGTTACCAGACGAGCTGCTGCACGCCGGTCAACCGCTGCGGCAACTCGTGCAACATCACCATCTCGGACGGATGCGGCGGGCCGGTCCAGTGCGGTGGGTGCTCGTCCGGCGAGTGCACCGCCCAGAACACGTGCTGCGTCCCGAACGGGTGCAGCGGCAGCTGCATCGACAGCTGCGGACTGATGTCGCAGGCGTGCTGCGGCGGCCCGGACGGCGGACCGGACGACGGCCTGCCTCCGCCCTGCATCCCGAGCGGTCAGCCGTGCAGCTCCACGGAGCCTTGCTGCTCGAACATGATGATGTGCGGCGCGATCATCGCACCGCTCATTTCGCCTTCTTCGGACGGCGCGATCCAGCCGGAATCGGGAACCGGGACGTGCCCATGAGCACCGATCGCTTCTCTGCGCCGCCGCGTTCGATGCCGTTCTCCCCGGGGACGGTGCTGGCCGGCAAGTACCGCATCGAGCGTCTGCTCGGCCAGGGCGGAATGGGCTGGGTGGTCGTCGCCACGCACGTGCAGCTCGAGCAGCGCGTCGCGGTCAAGTTCATGCATTCCGAGCAGGCGACCGAGCACCCCGACGCGGTGGCGCGTTTCCTCCGCGAGGCGCGCGCGGCCGCGCGCATCCAGAGCGAGCACGTCGCGCGCGTGTCGGACTTCGGGACGCTGGAGAACGGCGCGCCGTACCTCGTCATGGAATACCTCGAGGGGCGCGACCTCGAGGCCGAGCTTCGCGCGCCGCAACCGCTGCCCATACCGCTGGCCGTCGAGTACGCGGTGCAGGCGTGCGAGGGGTTGGCGGAGGCGCACGCGGCCGGCATCGTCCACCGCGACCTCAAGCCGGGAAACCTCTTCCTGGCGCGGCGCAGCGACGGCTCCGTACGCGTCAAGCTGCTCGACTTCGGGATCTCGAAGCTCGCGCCGGCCGCGGGTGGCGGCGAGGACGTCGCGATGACGAGCACGCAGGCGCTCATGGGGTCGCCGCTCTACATGTCGCCCGAGCAGCTTCGCTCCACGAAGAACGTGGACCGGCGCGCGGACCTCTGGTCGCTGGGGGTCATCGTCTACGAGATGCTCGGCGGGCGTGCGCCCTTCGACGGGGAGACGCTGCCCGAGGTCTGCACGCGCATCATGGCGGAGCCTCCGATGCCGCTCCGCCAGGTCCGCCCGGACCTGCCCGCGGCGCTCGAAGCCGCGGTCATGCGATGCCTCGAGAAGGATCCGCAGAAGCGATTTCAGGACGCCGGGCAGCTCGCGCAAGCGCTCGGCGCCTTCGGGACGCCCGAGGTACGCACGGCGGCGGATCGCATCGCCCGCCTCGCGCGCGGGCAGGGAGCGGGACCCGCTGCGGAGGCGCCGGCCGACGCGAACGCGCCGCATCCGACGGTGAGCTCCGCGGTGTCCGGCGTCGCGCAGACGAACGCGTTGTTCGGGACGGCGAACGAGGCGGCGCCCCCGCGGCGGTCGCCCGCGCTCCAGTGGGTCGCGGGAGGCGGGCTCCTCGTCGGCGTCACGGCGGTCGTGATCGGGATCGTCGCCGTCCGCGGACATCACGAGTCCGTAGGCACGTCGGCGGCGCCGGCGGTGGCTCCGCCGGCGGAATCGCTGTCTGCGAATGCCCCGGTGTCGAC
>CALKVG010000508.1 GCA_937998045.1 uncultured Myxococcales bacterium | reverse complement strand
CCGGGACAACCTGGCCTTCGCGCGTCCGGACGCGCGAAGGCCAGGTTGTCCCGGATCGTACCGCTGAAGACGAACGTGTCCTGCTGCACGATGGCGATCGCCGAGCGCAGCGACGCCAGCGGATACTCGCGGACGTCCACGCCGTCGATGAGCACACGGCCTTCGGTCACGTCGTAGAGACGCGGGAGGAGCGAGATGAGCGTCGTCTTCCCCGCCCCGGACGGTCCGACGATGGCGACGCGCTCGCCGGGTTTCGCCTCCAGCGACACGCCGTCGAGCACCCAGCCGGCGCCCGGCTCGTGCCGCAGACGCACCGAGCCACCGCCCTCGGCGCCGACGCCGGCGTACGCCCGCGTCTCGTCGTCGTACCGAAAGCGCACGTTCTCCAGGCGCACGTGTCCGCGGCAGGGGGGAGAGGCGCGAGGACGCTCGGGGCTCACGATGGTCGGCCGGATCTCGAACGTCCTGAACACACGCCGGATCGCCGACAGGCTCGTCTGGTAGGTGATATTCAGGTCCGCGAATCGCCGCACGGGCCCGAACAGGATGAGCACGTACCCGAGAAAGCGGGTCAGGTGGCCGGGCGTGAGCTGCCCTTCGAGCGCCAGCCAGCCGCCGTAACCGATGACCAGGGTCGTCCCGAGGTGGACGAGGACTTCGCCGAAGGCCGCGACGAGGTGACCGCAGTGGCTCTGGGCCAGCACGAGGCGGTGATGGGCCGCGAGATCATCCACGAAGAGCTTCGACTGCTGAGCCTCCGCCCCGTACACCTTGATCAACGGCTGAGCCGCCAGCTGCTCCGTAATGTTCGCGGACATTCGACCGAACTCGTCTTGCATGCGCTCGCTCAGGCGGCGCACACTCGGGTTCATCTTCGCGAACACGATCCCGTAAAGCGGCACCAGCAGGAGGCACGCGAGCGTGAGACGGACGGAGATGGCGGCCAGGAGGCCGACCGCGATCCCCACCTGGACGACGTCCATCCCCACGACGATGGCGCCCGAATAGAGCAGCGTCGTCGCCTCGTGCACGTCGTGGAGGATGCGCGAAAGGACGGACCCCGTGCGCTCGCGCGTGAAGAAGCCGACGCTCAGCGACTGCACGTGGTCGAAGAGCGCCGTTCGGATGTCCTTCACGACCCCGTGACCGAGGCTAACGTTGAAGTGACCGCGCCCGTAGACGACGATCGCGTGAAGCACCGCCGCCACGGCCGCCAGCTCCGTCATCGTCACGAGCGTCCGCCGCCGCTGCGCCATCGGCAGCCCCGTCGCCGCGATCGCGTCGACGACGTTCCCTATGATCCATGGATACGCATAGGAGAGCGAAAAACCGAGCACACCGAAGGACAGCGTGAGGAGCGCATATCTGCGGTGCGGACCGACGTATTGCCCCAGCTGCCGCAACGGGTTCGCCATTCACTCCTCCGCGGCGCTCCGATCCGCCGGCGCTCCGAGCACCTCGTCCCGCGCTGCCTGGAGCGGCGCAGCCCACTTGCGGATCTCCGCGAGAAGCTCGGCGTCTGCTTCTCGATGACCGGCCGCGTCTGCGTACGACCAGAGCCCGTTCTCGCAAGAGCGATCGTCGACCCAGCCGGGGTGATTCACGACGGGGTAGAGCGTCAGGCCGTGCAGTTCGCAGCCGCTGCGCATGGCGCGGACGCACTCGCTCGCGACGTATCGAAGCCAGGGAGCGCGGTCGGGGCCCTCGGCCCCAGTCTCGGAGACGCACATCGGTCGCTGGTACCGCCGCCAGACGTCGAGCAGCATCGGCGCGAAATCCGTATAGCGGGGATCTCCCCGGCGCACGGTCTCCCCCTCCGGCGTGAACTGGTTGTCGGAGTAGAAGTTGACGCCGATGACGTCGAGGTAGTCGGGGCGACCTCCCAGAGTCGGCCACACCCTGCCCGTCAACATGTCCCACGCCTGGTACTGAAGGAGATTGTCCGATTCGACGCGCGCCCACGTCTTCGGGTGCTCTTCCGAACGCACGATACGGATGACCGGCTCCGGCTGGAGGAATCGCGTACGGGGCATGATGAGCCGGAAGGCCTCGATCGCCTCGATCGTCGCGCGAACGAGTTGAACCTTCAGCTCGACGCCGCGGGCCGCTTCGAACGGGTTCAGGTAGCGCACGTCCCCCCCGGCCCACGCGAGAAAGGAGATCTCGTTGACCGGAGCGACCATCGGCACGCAATCGGTCTCGCCGGACAGGAAACGCGCGAACTCCAGCGCGTACCGCCCGAACCTCGAGGGGAACGCGCCGTCGAACGGATCCACGTCGTCGGGCCAGCCGAAGTGCATGAGATCCCAGACGACGTCGACACGGTATCGCTGCGCGGCGCGCAACAGCCGCGCCGCTCGCGAGAAGTCCCAGCCGCCACGACGCTCGGCGAACACCCACGAAGCGCCGTCGCGGGCCGTTGTCATGCCGACGGCGCGCAGCCTCGCGTAATCTGCGTCGGCCAGCTCCTCGTGCCTGGTCGCCTGCACGAGGTCGAGGCGGCGACCGTCGGCCAAGCGGTGGCACGAGCACTCGAAGCCGCCAAGGAAGAAACCCCGAAAGAGCGACGTGCGTCCCACGTCCAGGGGCGACGGACCGGGCGTCCTTGCGCTTGAGCCTCGGGCTGGTTGCGCCATCGCGCCGATGAGTGCAAAGGACGGGCGCAAGCTCGGCGCGACCGTTCGCTCGACGTGACAAAACGGTCCCGCTCACGTAACCAGGCCCGCCATGGATCGGCTCCAGTTTGCGGTCGGCGCGGCGCTCCTCGTCCTCCCGGCGAACGCTCTCGCCGAGGACGCAAAGCCCGCCGCCATCGCGCCGGACTTCGCGGATCCGTTCGTGGCGGTGGAAGGAGACGCCTACTACGCCTTCGCGACGGCCGCGTACGGGAAGCACGTCCAGGTGGCTCGCTCGGCCGACCTTGTCTCGTGGTCACCGCTTCCCGACGCGCTGCCCGAGCTTCCGTCGTGGGCGTCTCGAGGGGACGCGCTCGCGTACACCTGGGCGCCGTCTGTCCTTAGGCGACGCCAGGGCTGGGTGCTCTACTACACCACGCGCGACCGCGCGTCTGGTTTCCAGTGCATCTCGCGCGCGACGTCCGTACGCCCACAGGGGCCCTACGTCGACGACTCGAGCCGCCCATTCCTATGCCAGGTCGCCCTCTGCGGGTCGATCGACCCCAGCCCCTTCATCGACGCTCTTGGACGGGCGTGGCTCGTCTGGAAGAGCGACGAGAACAGCGAGCGCTGCGGCGGCTTGCCGCGCATCTGGTCGCAGCCGTTGTCCGAGGACGGGCTCGACCTCGAGAGCTGGCCAGGAGTTCTCCTCGCGACCGATCGCGAGTGGGAGCGACCGCTCATCGAGGGTCCTTCGATGTTTCGCCGCGACGACGCGACCTACCTCTTCTACTCGGCCAATTGCTACGAGAGCGCGAACTACGCGGTGGGCTTCGCGAAGTGCGACGGTCCGAGGGGACCCTGCACGAAGATGACCGTGGACGGCCCGCTCCTGAAGAGCTTCGGCGTCCACCTCGGGCCGGGCGGCGAGGAGCTCTTCACGGACCTCGCCGGCGCGACGTGGATGGCGTTCCATTCGTGGACGATGCCGCGTTCGACCTACGCGGAGGGCGGCGCACGTTCGCTGAATCCGTGTGCTCTTCGAAGACGGAAGACCCGTTCTCCTGCCCAGGGCGGTTGCATCGCCGTGAGGCGGAGTCCACTCCGAAGCGCCGCCAGCCGTCGGCGCCACTTCCCCTTGTGCGCGAACGAGACCACACTGGGTTTCCATGAAGGCTGCGCTCTTGGTGGGTTATGGTGACGTCGACCAGCTCGTCATCCGCGAGGTGCCGGAGCCGACGACCGGGCCCGGCGAGGTCAAGGTCCGCGTCGTCGCCACGAGCATCAACCCGATCGACTGGAAGTTGCGGGCAGGCGTCAAACGTCCCGGACTGACGCTGGAGTTGCCCGCCATCCTGGGACGCGACGCGGCAGGCGAAGTCGTCGAAGTCGGGCCGGGAGTCACCCGCCTCCACGTAGGGGCCCGGGTCGCCGGCCTCGTGATGGGTGGGTACGCCGAGTGGGTCGTTGCGAAGGAGGAGGCTTGGGCGGAGGTGCCTGCCTCCATGCCCGTGCACGAGGCCGCGGCCATCCCGCTCGTTGCGCTCACGGGGGCCCAGCTCGTCGACGAGGGGGTGCGACCTCGGAGCGGTGACGCCGTCCTGGTGACCGGGGCCGTCGGAAGCGTCGGACGGGTCGCCGTGTTCGCTGCGAAGGGGCACGGGGTACGCGTGTGGGCTGGCGTCCGACGGACGCAGCAGGCCGCTGCGGCCGCGCTGAACGTGGAAGGCGTGGTCGCACTCGACGACGAGAGGGTCGGCTCGGACGTTCCCGAGCTCGACGGCATCGCCGACACCGTCGGAGGAGCGCCGATGCAAAGGCTGCTGCCCCGTGTGCGGCGCGGAGGCGCCGTGGCAACCGTGGTCGGCGAGCCTGCGGGCGCCCGTGAGCGCGGACTCGACGTACGGCACGTCTGGGCGAAGCCCGACGCTGAGCGCCTCGCGGCGATCCTGCTGGCGGTCGCCGGAGGCGATCTGATCATCCCGATCGCAAGACGCTTCGCGCTCTCGGAGATCCGCGACGCGCAGGCGCTCGCGGAGAAGGGCGCGGGCGGAAAGGTCCTCGTCGAGATGTGAGCGTGCTCATGCACCGCGCGCCGCGGAGGCCAGCTTCTGCACCGTGTTCCAGTTGCGCCCCGTGCCTCGCGTGCCGAGCTTCGACTCGCCGATGGCGATCGTCAGCTTCGACCGACCGATGCCGTCCGGATATACGACGTACGCGTGGCGGCCCTTTGCGGCCACGCGTTCGCGGCCCTTGATCGAGCGCTGTAGCGCCTCGACCCTCGACGCGGTGGGGGCGTCCTTGAGCGGCATGAGGAGGAGATGACCCGGATCGGCGTCGGCTTCGTGCGCGAACGGGTTCGCCGCGATGGCCTCGTCCCATTCGCCGGCGGTGCGGACGAACACCTCCGTGTCCAGGGCGAACGCCTTTGCGATGGCCTTCTCGAGGAGGGGTTCGAGCGCTGCGGGCTTCTTCGAGCTCTCGAAGAGCGCGTTGCCGCTCTGCAGCAGCGTGCGCGGATTCGCGAGGCCCAGCTCGGCGAGCACCTCGCGAAGGGTCGCCATGGCGACCGATCGACCGCCCACGTTCACGGCCCGCAAGAGCGCGATGCAAGCTGCCATGAGCGCAGTCTAAGCGCACTTCCTATCGCGAGAGGTCGGTCCTAAAGGATCCGCATGGCGCAGAGCCACGTCCGCTGTTGCATCGCCGGGGGCGGCCCTGCAGGCATCATGGCTGGGCTTCTCCTGGCGCGAGCGGGCATCGATGTGCTCGTGCTCGAGAAGCACGCCGACTTCCTGCGGGATTTCCGCGGGGACACCGTGCACCCGTCGACGCTCGACGTCCTCGCCGAGCTCGGTTTGCTGGATGACTTCCTTCGCCGCCCGCACCAGGAGCTCACGCGTATCCGGGCGTTCATCGAGGGAGAGGAGGTCACGCTCGCCGACTTCCGCCACGTCCCGTCGCGGCTCAAGCTCATCGCGTTCATGCCGCAGTGGGACTTCTTGAGCTTCCTCGTCGACCGCGCCCAGCGGTTCCCGCGATTCGCCCTCCGCATGCAGACCGAGGCCGTGGACTTGCTGCGATCGGGCAGTCGCATCCGCGGCGTGCGGGCGCGGACGCCCGAGGGGGAGATCGACGTGAACGCCGACCTCGTGATCGCGGCGGACGGTAGGACGTCGGTCCTGCGCGATCGCGCCGGCCTCCGCGTACGCGACCTGGGAGCGCCGATGGACGTCCTCTGGCTGCGCCTGCCGCGCCAAGACGACGACCCGCGAGAGAGCCTCGGGTGGGTTCGACGAGGCCGATTCCTCGTGCTCATCGACCGCGGCGACTACTGGCAAGTCGGCGTCGTCATCCCCAAGGGCGGCTTCGAGAGCGTCCGAGCGGCGGGGCTCGAGGCGTTCCGGCGCGACCTGGCGGCGACGGCCCCCCTGCTCGCGAACCGCGTCGATCGGCTCCAGAGCTTCGACGACGTGAAGCTCCTCGTCGTGAGGGTCGACCGGCTCCAGCGATGGTGGCTGCCGGGGTTGCTCTGTATCGGCGACGCGGCGCACGCGATGTCGCCGATCGGCGGCGTCGGGATCAACCTGGCCATCCAGGACGCCGTGGCCGCGGCGGGCTTGCTCGCAGACGCGCTCCGGCGCGGGCCGCCTCCCGACTCCGATCTCGCGCGCGTGCAGCGGCGCCGGAGCCCGCCCGCCCGCGCGACGCAGGCGATCCAGGTCGCGATCCAGAAGCGGGTGATCGATCGCGTGCTCACGGCCGAAGGCCCGGTGCGCGTAGGGCGGGCGTTCAAGCTCATCGATCGCATCCCGGTCCTGCAGCGCATCCCCGCGTACATCATCGGCGTGGGAGTCCGGCCCGAGCGCGTGACGCCCGCCTGAGCCGGCGCCGTGCGCAACGGCCCGGCTCGTTGTACATAGCGTCGCTCTTCGCCGATGAACGACCGCGCATCTCCCGCCCTGGATCCCGCCGACGCGCGCCGCCTGCACGAGGTGAAGCGCCGAAAAACCTTCGCGATCATCTCTCACCCCGACGCGGGCAAGACGACGCTCACAGAGAAGCTCCTCCTCTACGGAGGCGTCATCCAGCTCGCGGGCGCCGTGAAGGCCAAGCGCGGTCGGGTGGCGGCGGTGAGCGACTGGATGGAGATGGAGCGCGAGCGCGGCATCTCGATCACGACGAGCGTCCTGCAGTTCCCTTACCGCGGGCTGCAGATGAACCTCCTCGACACCCCCGGTCACGCCGACTTCAGCGAGGACACGTACCGCACGCTCCACGCGGTGGACGGCGCCGTCATGCTGCTCGACAGCGCCAAGGGCGTAGAGGCGCAGACGAAGAAGCTCTTTCGTGTGTGCAAGCAG
>CALKVG010000507.1 GCA_937998045.1 uncultured Myxococcales bacterium | reverse complement strand
ATCTCACGCGGACGCCGGGAGCGCAAGAGCCCGTTCGGGTGACCACCGAGAAAGGGCCCTTCGTGCTCCGATCCCACCCTCGATCCGCCTTTGGACTCAGTCCGGACGAGCGTATGCTCACGAGCGATGCAAGCGACAGCGGCAGATCGCGAACCGTCGCCCAACCTCCGCCCGAGGAGCAGACGGCCATGAAGGAGTTCTGGACGCTCTACGAGCCGCTCGCTCCCGGACTGGACGTGGAAGTGCGGCAGGCGTGCGAATACATCCCGGAGTTTGCGCCCATCCTTCGAGGCATGACCGCGGAGCAGATGGCCGAACAGAACGCGCGGAGCCGCGCACTGCAGCGAGCGGCCATCCTCCACGACGACTGGGGACCTTATCTGAAGGACGTGCGCGAGCAGGGCAAACACTACGCGCGCATGGGAATAAGCTTCCGCGCCTGGTTCGAGGTTGTCTCTGCCTTTCGGCAGATCATTCACAATCGGATCGGCTTCTATCGTCGTGAGAATCCCGAGCTCGCGGAGGCCGCTGCGGCGGGTTTGAACCGTTTCCTCGACATCGCCATGGCTGGAATCGGCGAGGCGTATGTCGATGCCAAGCAGGAGATCATCCTGAGTCAGCAGGACGCCCTCCGCGAGCTCTCGACCCCGGTCCTTCAAGTGCGCGATCGATTGCTCATCATCCCGCTCGTCGGCGCGTTCGATACGAATCGTTCCCGCGACCTTACCGAGGCTCTTCTGTCCGCGATTCGCGAGCGGCGCGCCCGGTGCATCGTCATGGACATCACCGGCGTCGCTCTCGTCGACTCGAGGGTTGCCAACAACCTATTGTCGACGATCGATGCCGCACGCCTCATGGGCGCGAACGTGGTGGTCACCGGCGTGTCTTCCGAGGTAGCGCAGTCGCTCGTTGCCATCGGAATCGATCTCGCGCGCCTCAACGCGGTCGGCGACCTGCAGGGCGGCATCGAGGAAGCCGAGCGGCTGCTCGGGTACCGAGTCACCCATTCCGCCGCGGCCGCCCTGGGAAGGTAGCTCGCCCCGCGGTTCACCCGCCGGTGCGCTCCCGGTGCTTGCACCCCGGCCAGCAGCAGGGCCGGCGCATGCCCTGTTCCAGCTCCTCCTGGGTCCTGCGAATCCGGCGATTCCGGGTCGTCTCTTGTTTGGCATCCTCGACCCAGCAGATGAACTCGTTGCGCGCCAAGGGCGTGATGTCGTTCCAGGCCGCGAGTGCGGTGAAGTTGCCGAGCAACGCCTCACGCAGATCGGCGGGCAGCTTGTGCACCACCCCACCGGGCACTTGCTTGCGGCTCACGGAGGAAAGTAGGAGCGCAAACCGCCCCCGCCGGTCAAGCGATTGGACACCGGCACCTACTTCTGCGGTGCCGCGGCGCCGGCCGACCAGAGGAGCAGAACCGGCCCATGGGGCTCGTCCCCGGAGCGACGGACTTCCCGGGTGACCCGGAGTTCGTCGGGCGGAGCGGCTCCCACCTCGAGCGCGCCGACGAGGACGGACCGACCGTCTCCTTCAATCACGACGGGCCCCAGCCGGCGCCAGCCGTCTCCGCCGTGCGCCCAAGCGACGTACTCTTCGCCATCGGCGATCGCCGGCAGGTTGCTCGTCGTGAGCACCGCGACTCGCGCCCCCGGCCTCGTTCGATAAGTGCCATGGGCCGCCGGCGGGGCAGCCTGCGTGGGGGCGAGGCGCAGCGGCACAACGTCGCTGGCGGTGACCATCTTGAGCGCCTCCTCGTTGCGGGCGACGGATTCCTCACGTCGCCGAAGGAAAACGGCTATTGCGGTAGCGGCGAGGGCCGCGAGGAGCACGGGGGCCAAGCGCTTGAGGGCCAATCGTATCCGCGTCTTCGTCGTACCGATGGGAGTGCCCAGGACCCGCGCGATCTGCTCGTGAGTCAGCTCATCGAAGAACGCCAGCGAGAGGGCCCGGCGCTGGGCGGCGGGCAACGCGTCCACTGCGGCGCGGATGACGTCTTGTCTGTGGGAGAGCCACTGCGACTCGTCGGGGGCGACGGCGTCGGATTCCAGCCGATCGACCTCTTCGTCGTCCCGATGGGCCTTCTGCCCATGGGCGCGGCGCAATCCATTGAGCGCCCGACGCCGGGTGATTTGCATGAGCCACGGCTTGAACGAGCCGCGCGTCGGATCGAACGACGCGTGCTTCGTCCAGAGAGTGACGAAGACGTCCTGCACGATCTCCTCGGCCGTCGCCCCTCCCACGAAGCGACTCGCCACGCCGAACACCAGGGCTGCGTAGCGGTGGTGCAGCTGGCGCAGGGCGCGCTCGTCGCCCTGCGCCAGCCGGGCCACGAGGGCCTCATCCGTGTCTTCGGAAATGGATGCGGACGTGGTGACGGGAGGGCGCGGGGAGGTCATGGCATGTCGTTCCGGCAGAGAGGAGGCGCGTGGAGGTTGCGTCGCAATACTCAGGTCGCCGGCGACTCCGCGTTATCCAAGCGGGGGTCGTGCATCAAGCGCGCTTCCCAGCGGCGGCGCGACAGAAGGGCGTCGAGCGAGAAGAGCCCGGCGCCGACGACCACGAGGAACGCGCACGCTAGCAGCATGGTCAGGTCCAGGCGAGCCTGGTAGGCGAATGCCCAAAACCCGATCTTCGGCGGAGCCGCCACCGGTTCGGGCCCGACCCCGAAGAGGAGGGGTAGCTTGGTCGTCCCGATCGCCACGAGCATGTCGGCGACGAGCGGCAGCGAGGCCAAGCGAACGAAGAGCCCCAGGATGACCAGGGTGCCGCAGAGGACCTCGGTGGTCCCGATGAAGGTGGCGAGCGTAGCCGCATGCGGCAGGCCGATCTTCGCGAAGCGGCCCGCCCCCTGGTTGTCGAAGAGGAATTTCACGATTCCGGAGGCGACGAAGACGGAGCCGACGGCAAGGCGAACGAGCAGCGTCGCACCCGTGGGCTGCCCGATGCTCGGGCGAGCCAGGTAGGTCACGAGATTGCGAGCGCGCTTCGCGGAGGAGATGGGGTTGGACGAGGTTTTGGTGTTCATGACGTGGCGTACACGGGACGGTGCACCGGCGGATTTGTTTTGCGACCCGAAAGAGCGCGTCCGCCTTGCTCGAGGCATCGGTCGAGGCAGAGGCGCCGCGCGACAAATCCGGCGGCGACCGGCCCGTGTACGGCAGATCATGAACGCCAAAAATTCCCCCCAATCTCCCATGAAGCTCGTTGCGCTGACTCTTTTGGCGGCGCTCGCCGCTGCCTGCCAAACCTCCGGACCGCGGGTGCAGTCCGCGATGTCGCCGGGAGCGCCGTTCGCGCGGTACCACACATTCTCCTTCGGCGGTGCAGAAGGGCCCCCCGTCGGGTCTTACCTGTCGGCCGGTTCGTGGGACGTCCAGAATCGGCTGAGGCCCGTCGTGAGCGCCGCCCTCGCGCGGAAGGGTTACGCGGAGGATTTCGGCAAGGCCGACTTCGTGGTGCGCCTCGAGTCGGGAACGGCCGACCTTCTCGATACGCCGGTGGACGAAGATGTCGTCAACGACGCTACCACCGGGCGGCTGGCGCCCGGGCTTTCCGTAGCGATCGACATGTACGACGCCGCCACGGGAGCTCGCGTGTGGCGCGGCGCAACGGTCGTTGCAACCAAGGGCGGCCGCTCCGACGACCGGCTCCTCGAGCGCATCGCGACGAGCGCGTTTGCCGAGTTGCCCCGCGCGAGCAAGCGCGGCGAGTGAGACTCCGAGGTTCGCGCACACGGCGCCGCCGGGGCCCTTCCTGTGTGGACAGCGACTCGAGCCCGCCGAGCCGGCTGAGGGAGGAAGCGAAGCGAGGGACGGAACGATTCACGTCCCACCTTCGTTGGCTCGCGTGACGGACGTCGAAGGAGGCGAACGAATGCAGAAGTCGCTATTCAACCGGATTGCGGTAGGAGCCATGGCAGCCGCTTGCGGCGCAAGCGGTTCGCCGAACGCTTCGACGACGGACGGGACCTCGTCCAGCTCGGACTCCGGAGCCCCCGTCGATGCCGGGGGCAACGACGGAGGGCCCGCGGAGTCGAGTACGCCCGCGGGCCTTCAGGCGATTGGTCATATCGTGGTGATCGTCCTCGAGAACTGGAGCTTCGACAGCCTCTACGCCGAATTCGCCGGCGCCGAGGGCCTCACCGGGGCGATGGCCGCTCCCCCGCAGATCGATCCCGCGACCGGACAGGCGTATGCCACGTTGCCCCAGACCGAGTCGCATATCCCCGCGGGTCTACCGAATGCGCCTTTCGCCCTCGACCCGTACCTCGGCGTCAGCCAGGACACGTCCATCGATCTGACGACGAAGTTCTACGAAGAGCAGCAGCAGATCCATGGCGGAAAGATGGATCTCTTCGTGGGAGTGAGCGCCGCCAAGGGCCTGACGATGGGCTACTTTCACACGGCCGACTTGCCACTGGCCGGCGAAGCGAAGAACTACACGCTGTGCGATCGCTTCTTCCACGGTGTATTCGGCGGGTCCTTCCAGAATCACATATTCCTCATTTCCGCAGCCGTCGCGCAGTTCCCGAACGCGCCTGCGTCCCTCAGGGCAGTCCTGGACTCGAACGGCGTCCCCGTCAAGAACGACGCCGGTGCGCTTCAAGACGGCCCGGTCACGCCGGATGGATTCGTCGTGGGAACGCTCTACTCCGTCAATTCGCCTCACCCGGCCGGTGTGCCCGCGGCCAACCTCGTGCCCGACCAGACGATGCCGACCCTCGGTGACAGCCTGTCGGCGAAGGGCGTCGACTGGGCATGGTACGCCGGCGGCTGGAACGATGCGCTCTCCGGGACCGACGCCGGAGACCTCTTCCAATACCATCACCAGCCGTTCGTCTATTTCGCCAACTACGCGGACGGTACGCCGGGACGCGCCGCTCACTTGAAGGACGAGACCGACTTCATCGCGGCCGCGAAAGCGGGCACGCTGCCTCCGGTCTCGTTCGTGAAGCCGGCTGGCATCGACAACGAGCACCCGAACTACACGAACGTCCTCTCCGGCGAGAGCCACACCGAAGAGTTGATCAGCGCCGTGCGCAACGGTCCGAACTGGCCGGACACCGTCGTCATCGTGACGTACGACGAGAACGGCGGGTTCTGGGATCATGTGTCGCCGCCGAGCGCCGATCGCTGGGGGCCGGGGACGCGCATTCCGACCCTCGTCATCTCGCCGCTGGCGAAGAGGGGATTCGTCGATCACACGGTGTACGACACGACGTCGATCACGGCTCTCATCGAGCACCGCTGGGGCCTTGCCGCGCTGGGTACACGCGACGCGGCTGCGGCGGATCTGACGAACGCGCTCGCGCCGTGATCGCCCCGGTCGGTCGGGCGGCTGCATCGGAGCTTGCTCAGCAGCGCCGGCGCAAGGCCCGCCAGGACGATTCGAAGCCAAGAGCTCACGACGACCGGACGTAGGCTTACCTGGTCGCCAAGACCACGAACCGAGGAGGAGGCCGATGCCCCCATCGACCGCCATCGCGCCTGCGCAGTTGACGTCCCGCGGCGGGAGAGGCAACTCTGAGCCGATGCCCGCGCCCAACGAGATCGAGTCGGCGGCAGCCCCGCTATCGCGCGAGGAGCTCATCGCGCTCATCGCCCGCGCGCATCAGGCCTCCGCCTATTCCGAGAGCGCGCTCGCCGGTCGGACGCTGGCAGCGCAATCGAAGCTCCCGAAGCTCATCGCCGAGAACCTCGGTGCCGGCTTCGGTCAGTGGGACTTCTTCCCCGAGGCCGCAGACATCGTCGACTTCGCGTTGGCGTACACGCCGCCGTCTACGGAGGAGGAGCTCTGGACGCTGGTCCGCTCGTGGGCGTCGGACCACGCAGCCTCGCGCCAGACGGTGATGGCGCTCGTCGGTCGCGAGATCGTGCAGCACGAGCTGCGTCGCATCGACGTCCCGAAGCTGCGCGAGCTCTTCAGCGAAGCGAGCCCCGCTCGGGCTCGAGAGCTTCAAGTGAGCCTCGGGCTCGACGTCCGGCCGCTCGACCCGGCGAAGTCGGAGAGCACGCGAACCACGCGAAGCACACGAGGCACCGCCGCTCCCCCCGCCAAGCGCGCGGCCGCTCCCGTCGGCACCCGCGAAATCCCGGCGCGCATGCCGAAGCCGCAGTTCAGGAGCCCTCCGAAACCCGCCGCCGCGCCGGACGCCAGGCGGTTCACGCATCCGAAGTTCGGCGAGGGCGTGCTGAAGTCGCAAGACGGCGACGGCCCCGACGCGAAGCTGACGATCCAGTTCGAGTGCGGACCGAAGACATTGCTCGCGAGGTACGTGACCGAGCTCCCGAGGTGAACCGGTGCCCCGACCGGACGTCTTCTCATCTCGCCCCCCACTCGGTCAACCCGCCGCTCACCCGCTCCAGGTACCCGCTCTCGCGCACGATCTCTCGATACCCCGGCACCGCGCCGACCCACGCGCGCATTCGCACGTTCGGCGCGTCCGTGAGGTACATCGTGGGCATTCCCATGAGCGCGGGGCCATCCATGCCCGCGGTCGTGACGCCGAGCTGACCGACGACGCCGTGCGCGTCGCGCAGGTGCTCGAAGAACTGAAGTTGCGCCCTTCGCCCGTCGTCGCCGCGGAAAACGGGATCCTTCCAGAAGAGGATCATGTCCACGGCACCCGCGGGGACGGGCCCGTGACGGAGAGCATCGCCGAGGAGGATCGGCAAGAGACCCGCCTCCAGCACGCGTCCGGTGAGGATGGCGAGCTCGGAGAAGACGGTGTTTCGATCCGGGTGGTGCGCGCCGTCGCGGATCCAGCCGAGCACCTTCCGGCGATCGCCCCAGCCGGCCAGCCTCCGATCGATCCAGTCGCTCACCGCCCGCGCGATCGGCGCGTCGCCGAGGAACGCGGCGCGAAGCTTCTGCTGGGCGCAGCGCGGGTCGGCTCGGAACGCGCGCGCGACGGCGTCCGTCGTCTGCTTGTTCGCACGCGGACGCGGGCGATACGGCTGCAGCCGATCGCGGAGCCCCGCGTCGCGAAGGAACCGTTCGTCGCGCGCCGTCCCCGGCATTCCGGGCTCGATCTGGATGGGGACGCCCGCGAGCACGGCGGCTGCGGCGAGATACCAGCCCTCGCCGAACGAGAAGCCGAGGTCCGTGTGGAACGTGTACGCATGGTTTCGATCGTCGACGATCTTGCGCGCCGCGCGCGCGGCGGCGCCGGCTCTGCCCGCGGCTGCGCGCGCTGCCCGGGCGACCGACGAAGAATCCCCTGCCGTCGCGCCGGCGGCCCTCTCGGCGGCACGCGCCGCGTCCTCGGCGGCGACCACGATCGTCTCCACGCGTCGCCAGCCCTCGTCGCACGCGTCGAGCGTCGGCGCGCGCTGCGCGCTCAGCGAGAGCTGCCCCGCGCCGTGGAGCGCGTCCTCGGCGCGCGCGGCGTGTGCCCTCGCGAGGATCGATCGCGCGCGCGACATCGTCCCCCATTCGGCCGCGGCCAGCGCACGCTCCGCCTGATCGATCGCGCGCTCGAGGAGACGCCTATGGCGCTCGCGAGGCTCGCGTCCGCGAAGGTGGACGACGAGCTCGAGCGCCTCGGCGAGACATCGCGCCGCCTCACGCTCGGGCTGTCTCTTATACACATCTGACGCTGCCGACGATCTTACGCGTGTAG
>CALKVG010000506.1 GCA_937998045.1 uncultured Myxococcales bacterium | reverse complement strand
GAGATTTCTGCCTGTCTCGTGGGCTCGGAGATGTGTATAAGAGACAGCCTATCCGTCCGTTCACTGCCGACGCCGCGCTTGTGCGGGCGCGCTCCGGTGGACCGGCCCGGAGCGTGACCGAAGAGAAGTTGGCCTCCCGACGTCCCATGCGGTGCGATGGCGGCGACCGCCGATGCGCCCGCCCGGATTCGACCCGCACCGGCTCGTCTCCTGGGTTCCTGACGCCGGTCAGGGACTGCGGGCCGCCCTGCGATGGGGCGCTCAGCACACGGGGCTGCCGGTCGTGCTCTTCGCGGCCATCGCACTCGTTGCGTCCTGGCACCTGTTCCGCCGCACGCTCCGCTTCGCGGTGCAGGTCGTCCTCGCGATGGTCGCGCTACTCGCAGCGACTCGCCTCGGCTGGATCGCCTGGTGAACGGGCCCCCTTCAAGCGGGGTGCTGCAGAACCGTCGTCAGCTCTCCCGATTGATGCATCTCGGTCACGATGTCGCATCCGCCGACGAATTTTCCGGCGACGTAGAGCTGGGGGTACGTTGGCCAGCTCGAGTACTCCTTGAGGGCCTGGCGAAGCTCCGGGTCGGAGAGGATGTTGTAAGTCTCGAAGGAAACCCCTTCCTTCTTGAGAATCTGAACGACCGCGTTCGAGAAGCCGCAGGCGGGGAATTGCTTGGTCCCCTTCATGAACAGCATGACCTTGTTCTTCTGGATGAGTTCTTCGATGCGCGCGCGTGTTTCGTCGGCCATGGGGATCTCTCGTATGGAATCTTTAGCCTGACCGCGTCGTGAGCGCGAGGGCGTGAATGGGGCCATCCATCAGCTCGCCCAAGGCCGCGTAGACCATCTTATGCTGCTCCACGCGCGTCTTGCCCTCGAAGGCGCGCGTGACGACGACCGCCTGGAAGTGGTCGCTCGTGCCAGTCAGGTCCGTCAGTTCGACTTGCGCGTCCGGGAAGGCGGCGAAAAGCCGCACCTTGATGGCGTCCAGGTTGGGCATCCCTCCGGGGACTACCGCTCCGAGGGGAATTGTCAAATCGCCGTAGAGAGGCCGCCATGCGCCGTCGTGATAGAAGCGCCGCGCCATGGAACGACGCGCCGTCTGGCCTGACTTCCGCGACGCGTGGATCCTCCACGACGACGGGGACCTCGTCGTCGTCGACAAGCCAGCTGGTGTGCCGTCCCAGGCCGTAGACCCCGATCGCCCCGACGACGTCGTCACCCGCCTGAGCGCGCACCTGGGGGGAGCGTACCTCGGCGTTCACCAGAGGCTCGACCGCGACACCAGCGGGGTGCTCGTTTTCGCTCGGCGGCGCGAGGCCAACGCGAGCCTGGCGGCGCAGTTCGAGGGGCGCACGGTGCGCAAGACGTACGTTGCCTGCGTGACCGGATGGCCGCGGGGGCGCGAGCGAGCGACGCTGCGTGACGCGCTCGCCGCCGACCGAGCGGGCGTGGTTCGTGTGGTCGCCCGGCGCGCTCCCGGCGCGAAGGAAGCCGTGACGCACGTGCGCGTGCTGGGCCGGCGCGCTGATCGCGCGAAGCTCGAGCTGGAGCTCGAGACGGGGAGGACGCATCAGGCGCGCGTACAGCTCGCGCACGCCGGCGCAGCCATCGCCGGCGACGCGATCTACGGCGGGACGCCTGCGCCCCGCCTCATGCTTCACGCGAGCGCGATCGGCCTGAAGCACACGGCGACCGGCGAGCCGGTTCGATACGCCGCTTCGCCCCCGCCGGAGTTCGACGCGTGGCTCGCCCGGGGCGACGCCGGCGAGGCCGCCATCTACGACGACCCCGCGGCGCTCGATCGCGCGCTGGATCTCGCGCGAGAGCGCCGCTGGGCGCTCGGTCGCGCCGAGCACGGCCCGCGCGCGACGACCGCGTTCCGGCTCGTCAACGAGGACGGCGACGCCCTGCCGCGCCTCGCGGTCGACGTCTACGGAGCGTGGCTCGTCGCCCAGTTCTACGGCGACGACGGTCCATGGGTCGACGCGGGCCGGCGCGAGCGCGTGCTCGACCGCCTGTTCGCGCTGGGCTTCGACGGCGTGTACTGCAAAGTCCGCCCGAAGCAGGCCAACATGCTCGTCGACACGCGTCGGGACGACCTCGCGCCGGCGCATCCGCTGCGCGGCGTCCCCGCCCCCCTCGAACTCGCGATTCTCGAGGAGGGAATGCCTCTGCTCGCTCGATTGGGGGACGGCCTGTCGACGGGGCTATTCCTCGACCAGAGAAACAATCGCCGTCGCGTGCGCGACCTCGCGTCGGGCAAGAGCGTCGCCAACCTCTTCGCGTACACGTGCGCGTTCACGGTGGCCGCGGCGCTGGGCGGCGCGGCGCGCACGGTCAGCGTCGACGCGTCGGCGAGCGCGCTCGAGCGCGGACGCGCCAACCTCGGACACGCCGGCGTGCTCGACGCCCGCGCGCACTCCTTCGTCGCGACCGACGCGTTCTCATGGCTCGCCCGCGCTGCGCGCCGCGGCGAGCGTTACGACATCGTCGTCCTCGACCCGCCGAGCTACTCCCGCACGAAGCGGGGTCGCTTCGTGGCGGACTCGGACTACGTGGAACTCGCGGCCGCGGCGATCGCGATCGTCGCCCCCGGCGGAAGGGTCCTCGCGTGCACCAACCATCGAGGCATCGCGCAGGCGCGCTTCCGCCGCATCCTGTTCGATGCGGCGCGCGAGGCCAAGCGCGACGTCTCCCAGGTGAAGGACCTGCCGCCCCCGCCGGATTACCCGGTCGCGCCCGGAGCGGAGCCGCACACGAAGAGCGCTCTCGTGACGCTCGCGTGATGCGCCGGGGTGCCGTGCGCGGGGCACGCAGTCACTCCGGGTGCTCGAAGTGCGCGAGGTCGATGGGGGGGCCCCGGAAGCGCGCGCGAACGTAGCCCAACCAGAGAGCGGCGAGGGCCACGAGCAGCGCGCCGAAAATCTCCATCGCAAGGCGGTTCGCGAGGGCGCACACGATGAAGACGAAGAGCGTCCACGCGACCGCCGCGATCGCGAACGGGACCCCCGCGCGTCCGACGCTCCAGGGACCGCGCCGGGTCCACCGACCGCGGACGCGCGCGGCTGCGCCGAGAGCTATCGGCAGCGCGTAAGAGGCGTAAAGCGCGATGGTCGCGAGCGCCGCGACCGCCAGGAAGACGGTGTCGCTCAGAGGAGCGGTGGCCGCGACCAGGGCCAGCGGGGCGAGCACGCAGGCGGCCGTCGCGTAGAGGGGCGTGCGCGTGCGCGGGTGGACCCGCCGCAGGAGGTCTGCCCACGGCAGGCCGCGGTCGCGCGCAAAGGCGAAGAGCATGCGCGAAGCGCTCGTGACGCTGGACAAGCCGGCGAACCACATCGCGACGATCACCAGACCCATCGCGAAGCTCCCGGCGCGTACGCCGGCGGCCGCGCGCAGAACCTTCAGCGCGGCGTCCGGCGCGCCCGCCAGCGACGCCGGGTCCGGCGTGGCCAGGACGAGCGTCGCGACGAGCGCGTAACCAGCCAGGGCGCTGACCGCGACCGAGGAGAGGATCCCCATCGGTGCCCGACGGCCCGGGTCGCGAGTCTCCTCGCTGACGTGAGCCGCGGCGTCGAATCCCGTGAACGTCCACACACCCAGCACGAGAGACTGCACGAAGCCGCGCGCCGGCGCCGTCGGGACGATGAGCGCAGACGCATCCTGAGCGCGTCCTCGCCAGAAGAGCAGCGCGGCGAGCACCGCGACACCGACGACGTGCACGGTCGCCGAAGCGTCGTTGAGCCACGCCACCAGGCGCACCGACGTCGCGCTCAGCATTCCGTGTGCGGCGAGAATGCCCACGAAGAGTCCGTACGCCAGCGCGGGGCGCCCGAGCGTCTGCGCGAGCGCCTGCGCGCAAGCCAGGTCGATCGCCGCGACGATGGCGATCTGCCCGACGAGGTTGAGCATCGCCGTCGCCCACCCGAGAGAGGCGCCGCCGAGGAGCGCCGACCAGTGGTAGAGCGCGCCGGCCGTCGGAAATGCGCTGGCGAGCTCCGCCATGGCAATGGCCACGACCAGCGTTCCCGCCGACACGAGCGGCCAGCCGAGTCCGAGCCCCGCGGCGCCGCCGGCGCCGATGGCGTCGCCGAACGTGGAGGTGACTCCGGTGAGGACGCTGATCACGGAGAAGCCGATCGCGAAGCTCGAGAAGCCGCCCAGCCGGCGCAGGAGCTCCTGCG
>CALKVG010000505.1 GCA_937998045.1 uncultured Myxococcales bacterium | reverse complement strand
CCCTTCCCCTTCTCCTCGAGATCGGTACCGAGGAGCTCCCCTCGTCTTTCGTCGACGCCGCTCTCGCCGCCTTGCCCAGGATCGCCGCCGACGAGCTCGCGAAGGCGCGTCTCGCTCACGGTGACGTGCGCGCGCTCGGAAGCCCGCGGCGCCTGGCGGTCGTCGTGCAGGACGTCTCCACGAGGCAGCTCGACCTGGACGAGGAGATCGTCGGCCCGCCCGAGGCCGCCGCGTTCAAGGACGGGAAGCCGACGAAAGCCGCCGAGGCGTTCGCGGCGAAGCTCGGGGTGGCCGTCGGCGCGCTATCGATCGTCGAGAAGGCCGCCGGGCCGAAGGCCAAGCCAGGGCGCTACGTGGTCGGGCGGCGCGTCGAGACGGGGCGACCGTCGATGGACCTCCTCGGCGCCACGCTGACGGCCGTGTGCGGCGCGATCCCGTTCCGCAAGTCGATGCGGTGGGCGGACCTGGACACGCCCTTCGGGCGCCCCGTGCAGTGGCTGGTCGCGCTCTTCGGGGAGGAGGTCGTCCCGCTGACTTTTGCGGGAACGAAGAGCGGGCGCACGTCCCGCGGGCATCGCTTCCTCGGCCCGCAGCCGTTCGAGCTTCGCAACCCGCAGTCCTACGTGGAAGAGCTGCGCCGCCGCCACGTCCTCGTCGACCGCGCGGAGCGCGTGCGCACGATGATGGATCGCGTGGAAGCCGCCGCCCGCGCCGCCGGCGGGACCTACGACCCGGCGCCCGGCCTCGTGGACGAGAACGCGTCCCTCGTCGAGGAGCCGCACGTGGTGACCGGCTCGTTCGACCGCGCGTTCCTGGCGCTGCCGGCGCCGGTCATCCGCGCCGTGGCGCGCGGCCACCAGAAATACTTCTGCGTGCACAAGAGCGACGACGAGCTCCTCCCGAGCTACCTCGCCGTCGTCAACACGGCCAACCGGCCCGACGTCATCGCGAAGGGCACCGACCGCGTGATGAGCGCCCGCCTGGCCGACGCGCGCTTTTTCTGGGAGGAGGACCAGAAGGCGCCGCTCGAGTCTCGCTTCGAGAAGCTCGGGGGCATCGTCTTTCACCACCGGCTCGGCAGCGTGCGCGAGAAGGTCGAGCGTGTGGAGCGGCTGTCGGCGTGGATTGCGGGGGCCCTCGGTCTCGGCGCGCCCGCGAAGGCGCAGGTGACCCGCGCGGCGCACCTCTCCAAGTGCGACCTGGTCACGCTGATGGTCGGCGAGTTCCCCGAGCTGCAGGGGCACATGGGCCGCTCGTACGCGCTCGCCCGCGGGGAGGCGCCCGGGATCGCCGACGCCATCCGCGATCACTACAAGCCCGTCGGCGCGCAGGACGACGTGGCGCCCGACGACGTCTCGGCCGTGGTCGCCCTGGCCGACCGGTTCGACACGCTCGCCGGTTGCTTCGCGGTGGGCCTGGCGCCCACCGGGGCCGCGGATCCCTTCGCCCTGCGCCGGGCCTGCATCGGCGCGTTGCGCACGATCCTCGACCGCGGTTACGCCTCGCTGAAGTTCCCCGACGCGCTCGCGGCGGCGTACGAGGGCCTGCAGGGCAAGAAGCTCGATCTGTCGCTCGCGGAGGCGGTCGCCAAGGTCGAGGAGTTCGCGACCGAGCGGCTCCGCGGGCTCCTGGCGAGCGCGACGAGCAACCCGGTGGCCGACGCCGTCCTCGCCGGCAGCGGGCCAGCCGCCCTCGGGAACGTCGTCGCGTGCCTCGCGCGCGCCCGCGTTCTCCAGGCGGTCGTCGACACGAAGGAGCCGTGGCTCGACAAGGCGAAGATCGTCGCGAAGCGCCTCGCCGGTATCAGCCGCGAAGCGAGACCGGAGCTCCACGCCGCCTCCGAGTTCCAGGGGAGCGCGAAGAAGGACGACGTCGTCATCCAGAAGGTCGTCCACGACCTCGACCGCATCACCGTGGGTCTCGCGACGGAGGAGGCGACGCACGCCGCGCTGAGGATGATGGGCCCGATCGCGACGGAGCTCGATCGCATCTTCGTCGAGACCCTCGTCAACGACCCCGACGATCCGCGCACGCGCATCCGCCTCGAGACGCTCGCGCACGGCGCGCAATCGATGCTGCGGATCGCCGACTTCTCGAAGCTGGGATAGCCTGCCAGCTCGGCGCTTGTCACCGACGATGGGCGCCATGCAGAGGTGGGCTCGGGCGACGGGCGTGGTCGCCGCGATCGTCGGAATCGCGATCGGCCTTGCCGCGGGATGCACCGACATCATCGGGCTCCCCGACGTGCCGACGCCGCTCACCGAGGACGCATCCGACGAGTCCGCCGTAGATCAGAGCGCGCAGGAGAGCGCCGCCACCCTGGACCAGGCGTCGCCCAGCGGCGACGACGCCGAGGGCCGCGGAGGGGTCGACAGCGGCGGAGGAGTCGACTCCACAGCTCCACCGGATGGCGCGAGCGAGTCGGGCCAGGAGAGTGGACCCGGCCCGGGATTGGACGAGGGGACCGACGGGGGGCCCGTGACCGAGTTCGTCGTTCCCACCTCGAGCGCGAGCCCGGGGGGCTCGGGCCGACCGTCCAGCTGCGCTGCACAACTGAAGCGTCCGGCCTGCGCCCGATCGGGCGGATCTTCGGCCGTTTCCGACGTCCACGTTGACCGGAGCCGCGAAAAGCCCCATGTTGCCGCCCAGGCGGGGACCGCCTCTTTTCGGCCCCGACCGGAGAGACTCATGCTCAGACATTTCTTGTTGGGGAAGGTCCACCGAGCCACCGTCACGCGCGCGGACATCGACTACGTCGGCTCGATCACGATCGACGTCGCGCTCATGCAAGCCGCCGGCTTCCTCGAGAACGAGAAGATCGACATTTACGACGTGACGAACGGCGCCCGCATCTCGACCTACGTGATCCCCGGTGCGCGCGGCTCCGGCGAAATCGGCATCAACGGCGCTGCGGCGCACCTCGTGAAGCCCGGCGACCTCGTCATTCTCGCAAGCTACGGGTGGATGTCGCTCCAGGAAGCGACCCTCCACCGCCCGCGCGTCGTCCACGTGGACGCCGAGAACCGCATCGTGCAGATCGCCAGCGAAGAACGAAACGTCGCCTGATCGATGGCGAGAGATGAGAGCTGCCCCCAAGGCGCCTCGGCTTCCCTTTTTGGGGGGCGCTGCAGTAATCCTCGGGGGCGATGGCAAAGGGCGTCTTTTTCTTCGGGGATGGGCGGGCGGAAGGCGATCCGAAGCGGAGGGATCTGCTCGGGGGCAAGGGGGCCGGACTGGCGGAGATGACTTCGCTCGGCCTCCCGGTTCCGCCGGGCTTCACGATCGCGACCACGGTCTGCAACGCGTTCAGCCGCGCCAAGAGCATTCCGGACGAGACACGCGCCGAGGTCGACGCGGCGGTCGGCCGCCTCGAGAAAGCCATGGGCTCGCGCCTCGGCGACGCCGCGGCTCCGCTGCTCGTCAGCGTGCGATCGGGCGCGCGCGCATCGATGCCGGGAATGATGGATACGATCCTCAACCTCGGCCTCACCGACGCCGTCGCTGAAGCGATGGCGACGCAGACGGGCAACGCGCGCTTCGCGTTCGACGCGTACCGGCGGTTCATCGCGATGCACGCCACGATCGCGCTCGGTGCGCCGAGGGCGGCGTTCGATCGCGCGCTCGAGGAGGCGCGCGCGCGCGTCGCCACCGCCAAGGGCGTCGACCGCACCCGCCTCAACGCCGAGGAGCTGAAGCGCCGCGTCCCCGACGCCGACCTGCCCGCGGACGAGCTTCGGGCGCTCGTCGCGTCGTACAAGGCCATCGTCAAGAAGGAGACAGGGAGCGACTTTCCGTCCGACCCGCGCGAGCAGCTCTGGCAGGCCATCGCCGCCGTGTTCGAGTCGTGGAACAACCATCGCGCCGCGGTCTACCGGCGCATGCACGACATCCCCGACGACTGGGGCACCGCCTGCAACGTGCAGGCGATGGTCTTCGGCAACCTCGGCGACACGAGCGCAACCGGCGTCGCGTTCACGCGCGACCCGTCGACGGGGGACAAGACGCTCTACGGCGAGTGGCTGCCGAACGCCCAGGGCGAGGACGTCGTCGCCGGCATTCGCACGCCGCTCCCCATCCGCTCGCAACCCGCAGGGAAGGCCGACCGCGGCAGCGACGACTCGCTCGAGGCGCGCATGCCCGGGGCGTTCCGCGAGCTCGCCCACATCGCGGGCACGCTCGAGCGACACTTCCGCGACATGCAGGACCTGGAGTTCACCATCCAGGCGGGCAAGCTCTACATGCTCCAGTGCCGCGCCGCGAAGCGCGCCGCGCGCGCCGCCGTGCGCGTCGCCGTCGACATGGCGAAGGAGGGCCTGATCTCGAAGGAAGAGGCCATCCTTCGCGTCGACCCGAGCGGTATCGACCAGCTGCTGCACCCGACGCTCGATCCGCAGGCGCCGAAGAAGCTCCTGGCGCGCGGCCTTCCCGCGAGCCCTGGGGCGGCCAGCGGATACATCGTCTTCAGCGCCGACGAGGCCGAGCGCCGCGCCGGCCAGGGTATGCCGGTCGTCCTCGTGCGCGTCGAGACGTCGCCGGAGGACATCCACGGGATGAAGGCCGCCCGCGGCATCCTGACGGCGCGCGGCGGGATGACGAGCCACGCCGCCGTCGTCGCCCGCGGAATGGGCAAGCCGTGCGTCGCGGGCGTGAGCGCCGTCGCCGTGAACTACGAGACGCAGACGATGACCATCACCGTCTACGACGACACTGGCCTCGCGACCGGGACGGCGACACTCAAGAAGGGCGACGTCATCACGATCGACGGCGGCAACGGGCACCTTTACGAGGGCGCGGTGCCGACAGTCAACGCGGCGCTGTCGGGCGAATTCGGCGAGCTCATGTCCTGGGCGGACGCCGCGCGGACGATGAAAGTGCGCGCGAACGCCGACACGCCGCTCGACGCGCGCACGGCGCGCGCCTTCGGCGCCGAGGGCATCGGCCTGTGCCGCACCGAGCACATG
>CALKVG010000504.1 GCA_937998045.1 uncultured Myxococcales bacterium | reverse complement strand
CATGGGGCGGTTGTACCACCGGTCCGGTCGCTACCGGTCCGGGTGGGATGCGGCGCCTGCCCGCTGGAAGTCGTAGATCGACCCGACCCGCAGAAGGGTCGTCAGCTCGTCCAGCGCGCGCATCCCCTCGCGCGCCAGCGCCGGGTCCCCGAGGTCCGCCGGCACCAGCCGGTCGCGGTAGTGCCGGTCCACCCACGCCTCCAGGTCCGCGGCCAGGGCGTCGTCGAACACAACACGGCATCGCTGGCTCAGCGCGGCCGCCTCGCCCTCCGTCAGCGGGACCCGGAGGCGCAGGCACGCCGGCCCGCCGCCGTTGTGCATCGACTGGCGCACGTCGATGTAGTGCACGGCGCGCACCGGCCCACCGGCCGCGACGACCCGCTCCAGGAAGGCGCGAGCGTACGAGTCCTCGGATGAATCCTCGGGAGCGACGATGACCATCGAGCCGTCGTGCAGCGTTAGGACCTGCGAGTTGAACGGGTACGCAGAGACCGCGTGTTCCACCGGCAACTCGGTCTGGCTGGCCGACACGACGAACAGCTCGTCGCCGACCATGCGCCGAAGGTCGTCCACCAGCCGCGCGCGGTCCGCGAACGCCAGCTCGTGCATCATGAAGAAGCGCCCGTTGCCGACCGCGAGGACGTCCGTGTGGAACGCCCCCTCGTCGATGCCGTCCGGATGCTGCTTCGGGAAGAGACAGCGCGTCGGCTCGAGGCGGTGCGCGCGCGCGAGGGCCTCGCTCGCCTCGCGCGTCTGGCGAGCGGGGTGGCGCCTCGGCCCCGGAACGGAGTCCCACGCCGAACGCCCCCAGGCGAAGAGGTGCGCGACGCCGAGAGACGAGACCAGGCGCGTATGGTTTGCCGCGCCCTCGTCGGCGAACTGACCCCCTCCCGGCAGCGGATCGTGTACGGCGAAGCACGCCCGCTCCGCGAAGATCGCCCGAAGGACGCGCGTCGTCGTGGAAGCTTCGATGGCGCGGTGAAACATCTGCTGAAGGTTCGCCGGCACGACGTGGACGCGACCATCGGCGGTATCGCTCGAGGGCGTGACCGTCGCGGCGTTCGCGGTCCACATCGCCGAGGCGCTCGAGCAGATGCGGAGCGCGAAGCCGTCGCGCGCGCCGGCCGCCGCGATCACGTCCTCGTCTTTGCCGTGGAAGCCCAGCGCTCGCAACGACGACAGGCTCGGACGGTCGTGCGGAGGGAGCACCGCCTGCACGACGCCGAGGTCGCGCACGAAGCGCATCTTCGCGAGGCCCTGGCGCGCGGCGGCGCGCGGATTCGAGACCTCGCCGGTGTGCAGCATGCTCGCGACGTTGCCGGGGCTAAGGCCGCCGTAGTTGTGCGTCGGGCCGACGAGGCCATCGAACTGGTACTCGCGCATCGCTCAGGGAGTATGCGCCGGATCCGGGCCGCCGTAGGCGGGAAGCGGCGGTGGCTCGGGCGTCGACAACAGATCGCTGGGGCGCATCCCTGCGAGATCGCCGATGACGACGTCGCCGTCGTCGGCAAACACGGTCTCTCGTCCGAAGAACGTGTAGACGCGCACCCTCCCCCCGAGGCTCGGCTCCACCTGGTCCTCGTGCCGCTCGAGCGTACCGACCTCGAGCGATTCAACCATATCGCGGAAGTCGAGCACGAGCTCGCTCGTCTTCCCGCCAACCGGCAGCTTCTCTCTTTTCAGCCAGGCCGTGATGACTCCACGCCCAGGCCCGACGATCGCGCCGACGCGCGCCCCGGCGGGAACCTTCATGCGCCCCCCCGGCAGCAGCTTCTGCAGGGTGACCTCGCCCCTTGCGTCGCGCCGCTTGATGAAGACCTCGCCGGTCCGGAGCTCGTAGCGACGGATATCCGCGTTCCCGTCCGGTCGCGTCGAGCCCGCGATCGTCAGTCTTTTCCAGGCCCAGACCGGCGCGAGCGACGCGTCGTACCGGATCTCGACGTCGGAGATCGCGAGCGGCCACTCCTGCCTCGACTCGAACGTGTAACCGCATGGCGTGCGGAGGAGCGCGAAGCGCTCGCTGACGTTCTTCTCGTTCGACAGCGGCCCCCCGCGAATGTGTCCGCGCGCGACAGAAACGCCTTCTTCGCGCCCCGCGTCCTGCGCGCTCTCGGCGCACGCGGGATAACCGAGCTCCGGCTCGGCCTCGACGCGAACATGCTTGCGTTTGCACGCGGCAGACGCGACCGCGAGGCTCAGTGCAAGGGCGAGCGAGGCAAAACGCGAAAAGAGGGCTCCTGGCGTCGTGGCGATCGTCTCCGGGTTTTGGCGCGCTATTCCTTCTTCCCGTGCGCAGCGGCTGCGCCGTGCGGCGCTTCCTCGGCGACGCTGTCGGAGGTCGCCGTCGTGGCGGGCTCGCCGCCCGGAGCGGCCTGGCCGGTCTCCAGCTGGAACCGGCCGCCGTAGTCGTTGTCGACGCGGCCGCGATTGCCCAGATCGTCGTACGTGAGAAGGATGAAGATCCCGAGGAAGAGAAACGACGAGAGGAACGCGATCGTGTTGAAGAGCTTGTCGTGCCGCAGGTGCATGAAGAACGCGGCGACGAGCGACCCCTTCATCGTGGCGATGAGCAGCGCGATGAAGATGTTCGCCTTGCCGAAGTCGTAATACGAGACCTTTACCGTCAGGATCGTTAGGCAGATTAGCGCGCCGAAGATGCCCCAGTAAAACTGGGACGAGGCGATGTGGACGTGAACCGCGCCATCGTCCTGATGGGCATGCACGGCGTGGCTACCTTGCGCTGACATGGGTCACTCCGGCTTCCCGACGAGGTACAGCAGGGGAAAGAGATAGATCCAGACGAGGTCGACGAGGTGCCAGTAGAGTGCGCCGAGGTCGACCGGCGTGAAGTACGCGGGCGAGAACTTGCCCTTGATGTTCTTGTAGAGCACCCACGCCAGGATGCTCATGCCGACGATGACGTGCAGGCCGTGCAGGCCGGTCATCACGAAGTAGAGTCCGAAAAACATGTTGGCCCGCGGCGAGAGAAGCCTCACGTGCCCGTCCTCGTCGGCGGCCTTGACCCACTCCGGCATGACGGGCGCCGAGTCGGCGTGCACGCGCAGGCAAGTCCCGACTTCCTCGCCGTTCTGGACCGCGGCGCTCAGCCCGGGGTGCCCGAAGCAGTGCCCCGGCAGGAGCCCGAGGTGGAACTTGTGGCTGTACTCGAAGTACTTGACCACGAGGAACACGCCCGCGCAGAGGATCGTCACGATGAGGTACAGCGACGTCAGGTTGCGCTTGCCGACCTGTGCAGAACGCACCGCGAGCGCCGCCGTCAAGCTGCTGAAGAGCAGGACGATCGTGTTGGTCGCGCCGAGGATCTTGTTCAGGAAGTGGTGAGCGTCGTCGAAGACCCGCGGGTCGAGGCCGCGCCAGATGGCGTATGCGCAGAACAGGCCGCCGAACATGAGGATCTCGGTCGCAATGAAGACCCACATCCCCAGCTTCGCCGCGTTGAACTGCTGCACGGGCGTATCGAAATGGTGCTGGAGGAAATCCGGGTGCGCGTGAGCCCCGTGATCGCCTCCCCCATCGCCGTGCGCGTGCACCGATTCGCTGACGTTCGCCATCTCAGTCCTTCAGGTGTTGACCACGCCACCCGGCTCACGCCGGGTGGGTGCTCTCCTTCGCAGCCATTTGGGTCGTGAAGCTGACCTCGCGCCCGTCCTCGCCCGTTGCGAGCTCCTCCGGGGTGGCGAGGTGGTAGTCGTACGGGCCTCGCGTGAAGACCGGGGGCTGGTGAAAGTTCGCGAGAGGCGGCACCGTCTCGGTCAACCACTCGTAGCCCGCCGAATTCCAGGGGTTGCGAGGGGCCTTCTTCCCCTTCCAGAGCGCTTCGAGGAGCGTGTACGCCGTGATGAACAGCCCCGTCGCGAGAATCCACGACCCCACCGTCGACACTTTGTGGAACGGCTCGAACTGCGGCAGGTAGTCGTAGTAGCGCCGCGGCATGCCGCGCGACCCCATGATGAACTGAGGGATAAATACCGTGTTGAACCCGATGAAGACGAACCAGAAGCCTATTTTGGCCTTCCTCTCGTCGTGCATCTTGCCGGTCATCTTCGGCCACCAGTAGAGCAGGCCTCCCAGGAACGCGATGACCGTGCCGCCCATCATGACGTAGTGGAAGTGGGCCACGACGAAGTACGTGTCGGTCAGGTGGATGTCGACGCTCAGCGTGCCGAGGAATAGCCCGGTCAGGCCGCCGATCGTGAAGAGGAAGATGAACGCCATCCCGTAGAGCATCGGTGACGCCCAGAGGATGGAGCCCTTGTAGATCGTGGCCGTCCAATTGAAGACCTTCACGCCGCTCGGGATGGCCACGAGGAACGTGAGAGCGGAGAACAACATCGTCGCGAACTCGCTCATCCCGGCCGCGAACATGTGGTGGCCCCACACGAGGAACCCGAGGAGCGCGAGGCCGAGAGACGACATCGCGATCGCGAACTGCCCGAAGATGGCTCGTCGCGAGAACGTGGCAATGAGCTCGCTGTTGATGGCCATCCCCGGCACGATCATGATGTAGACGGCGGGGTGCGAGTAAAACCAGAAGAAGTGCTGGAAGAGGACCGGGTCGCCGCCGAGCTTCGGGTCGAAGATCCCGATGCCGAAGAAGCGCTCCGCACAGAGGAGCAGCAGCGTGATGGCGAGCACCGGCGTCGCGAGGATCTGCATGAGCGCCGTCGCGTACATTCCCCAAACGAAGAGCGGCATGCGGGCCCAGGTGCAGCCCGGCGCGCGCATCGTGTGCACCGTCACGAGGAAGTTGACGCCCGTCAGGATCGACGAGAACCCGAGCACGAACACTCCAAGCGTCATCGAGATGACCGAGTTCGACGACTGCACGCTGTAGGGCGTGTAGAAGGTCCAGCCCGTATCGACGGCGCCGCTGACGATGCTGACGAGCAGGATCGCGAGGCCGACGAGATAAATGTAGAAGCTGAGGAGGTTCAGACGCGGGAACGCGACGTCCTTCGCGCCGATCATGATCGGCAAGAAGAAGTTGCCCAGCGCCGCCGGCACGCTCGGGATGATGAAAAGGAAGACCATGATCGCGCCATGCAGCGTGAAGAAGCGATTGTAGGTCTCGCCGTCGACGATGGTCTTGCCGCGCGAAAAGAGCTCGATGCGAAGGAGCAACGCGAAGATCCCGCCGACGAGGAACGCCAACGAGACCATGGTCAGGTACATGAGCCCGATGCGCTTGTGGTCTAGCGTCACCAACCACGAGCCGATCCCGCGCTTGGCCTTCAGGTAGTTTGCATGCGGGTCGCCGTGCGCGTCCGCCGCGTGCCCGCCGGCTACCGGGATGTCGACTGCTGCCATGACCAGACTCCTTACCCTTAGTCCTTCAGGCTCTTGATGTACGCGGTGATCTCGTCGAGCTCCTGATCGCTGATCTGACCCCGGAAAGGCGGCATCGTCGGCGGGAAGCCCGTCACGATCTTCGCCTGAGGATCGAGGACCGACTCGCGAACGTATTGATCATCGACGGTGATGGGGCCGTGATCGGTAGACTCGGTCTTGCCCCAGATACCCTTCCAGGACGGCCCGACGAGCTTTGCGCCGGTCGTCGTGTGACACGCCACGCATCCCTTCTTCGTGTACAGGCTCTGGCCCGCCTCGACCAGGATGTTGTTCGGGCAGACCTGCCCCTTCACCGTGTAGGACGCGCACTTGTCGCCGATGCTGACGAGGTACTTCATGAAGTCCTCCTCGCTCTCGACGTGCAACAGCGAGTGCATCGACCAGTGGCCGGTCATCTGCGGGAACGGCAGCTCGTCGCCGTTCGCGTCCTTGCTCCGGCCGCCGCAGTACTCGGCACACATGATATCGTCCTGTCCGACGTGCGTGGCCTCGAACCAGACGGTCGTGAACATGCCGGGCACGACGTCGCGCTTCACGCGCAGGGCGGGGACGAAGAACGAATGGAGGACGTCCGCGGAGCCCATCACGAGCTTCACCGGTTTGTGCACGGGAACGTGGAGCTCGCTGTCGCTCCCTCCGTTGGGATAAACGAACTCCCAGCCCCACTGCTTGGCGTTCACGCGGATCTCCATCGAGCCCGCAGGCGCGATGGACATGTCCATGTACCCCGTGAACCCCTTGTGGAAGAGGAAGGCGAGAATGAAAATCGGAGCGATCGTCCACGCGATCTCGAGGGGCACGTTGTGGCCCGTGGGCTCGGCCTTGTGTCCCTTTCGCTCGCGATACTTGATCGCCCAATAGACCATCGCACCGACGATCGCGACGAAGAGGACGACGCTCAGCCAGTAGATGAAGTAGTAGAGCCAGTCGACGTCAGCGGCGATCGTCGACATCTGCTCCGGGAGCTGGAACGTGGCGGGTTCATTCATGAGAGGTGAGCTCCAGCGTGGTTCTCGCGGGACGCGCTGAGTTCTGCAGGCGGGCTGCGGTCGCGCGCCTTGCGCCGGCGACGCTCGCGAACCCACATGACGGTCAAGAAGCCCCCCAGGAGAACGAGCGTCACGACGCCGCCCAGGCGCATGACGTTCAGGGCAACGAGGGAGTAGTGCTTGCCCTGGGGATCGTAGTGGTAGCAGTAGAGGAGGATCTTCTCTTTCGTCGAGATCGATCGCCCCTCGGTCGCTTCGAGGAGACCGAGACGAACGTCACCGGGTGCGTACTGAATGCCGTAGAGATAGCGGGCGATGTTCCCTTGCGGCGTCAGCAGGTAGATCGCCGCAGGGTGCGCGTACTGCTTCTGGCGGGCGTCGTAGTTGTACTGAAAGCCGATGGCCTGCGTGACCTTGCGGATGTTCGCCTCGTCGCCGACGAGAAAGTGCCAGCCGCGAGTCGCGTCGGCCTTGCCCTTCGCGCGCGGGTAGCCGTCGATCACTTGCGCGCGCTTCTTCGCCGCGGTCTCGGGCGTGTCGCGAGGGTCGATGCTCACGGAGACGACGTCGAACTCGTCGCCGACCGTCCACGGCACGTCGTTCAGAGCCTTCACCGTCGCGTCGAGCACGAGGCTGCACAGCATCGGGCACGTGTGGTACGCGAAGACGAACAGCGTCGGCCGCTTTCCGTCGAAGTAGTCCCCGAGCTTCACTGGCTTGCCCTCGGTGTCGCGGAACTCGGCGTCGCGGGGGAGGGCTCCCCCGAGGTGCTCGACGATGTCCACACCCTCGAGCTCCGGCGGAGTCGTGTTCGGGACGCCCTGGCGCTGCTCCCGCCACGCCTGCGCGCGCGCGTCGGTGCCGGCCAAAGCCAGAATGACCAAGGACGCAACGCAGACCGCGACCGCCACGAGCGCGCGCAACGGCGAAAGCGAAGCGCCAGTGCGGGTGGTGGACATGGGAAGGGTGCTGCGGTTCACGGCTGGCTCAGAGCTGTTTGGTGGGGTGTTTCGGCGCGGAAGTCGGGGGCGCACCGTGGTCGCGCTTCGGCGCGGCGTCCGTGCCTGCGTCGGGGGCGGCGACGGCGGGTGCTGCGGACTCGGTGGGGGCGGCGGCGGCCGACGCGGCGCTGGCGGCCGCCATCATCGGCATCGGAACCTCGGACGGCATCTTCACCCACCCCTGCATTGGCGCCATGTCCATCGAGGCAGACGGCATGATGTCCGGGCTCGCTCCGCCGCGGTTGCGCTCCTTCATCATCTGCATGGCCTTGTCGATGGGCACCGGACCGGACGACAACCGCTGGTGTTCGGAGGCCCGGACGTCCATCAGGGCGGCCGGCGGGACGGAGCCGATCTTCCGGTACTCTTCGCCCTGAGCGGCGTGGTCGAAATAGGCGACCAGCGCCACATGCGTGAGGACCAGCGTCACGATCGAGGCAACGCCGATCTTGATGATCAATCCGGTTCGGGGCTCGGACTTGTCGGTGGGCATGCTTGGCCTATGCGTTCTCGAAGTCGAGCGCGCGAAGGAGCCGCGGATCGCCCACGGGGACGAGCGCGACGTCGCGCATTCCGTAGAACACCGCCGACAGGTACACGCCCAGCACGCCGAGCAGGCACCCCAGGTCGACGATGTTGGGCTGGAGGGGCCCGAAGTTCGGCATCACCACCCAGTACACCTCGACGATGTGCATGACGACCATGCACACAGCACCGGCGGCGAGGAGCGAAAGTCGTCGCTTGGTGTTGCGGGAGAGCAGAAACCAGAAGGGCACGAAGAAGTGCATCACGACGAGCGCCAGGCTGGTGACCTTCCATGTCCCGCCGTTATCGCTCCAGCGCTGGTGGAACCACGCGGTCTCCTCGGGGATGTTCGAGTACCAAATGAGAAAGAACTGGGCGAAGGCGATGTACGACCAGAAGACGATCCAGCCGAAGAGAAGCTTCCCCATGTCGTGGTAGTGCTCGACGTTCACCGCATCACCCAGAAGCCCGCTCTTCCTCAGCACGAGGGTGATCAGGATCAGCGATGCCATCAGGAAGAGCGACGTCTGCGCGAAGATGTAGACGCCGAAGATGGTCGAGTACCAGGTCGCGTTCAGCGACAGGAGCCAGTCGAAGGCGAAGAACGTCAGAGTGACCGCAAACAGCATGAGGGCCGCCGGCGAGAAGCGCTGGGCTGCGACGGTGTTCTCGAAGGCCTTCGTCTTGTCTTGCTCGCTCGACCAGACGAAGTAGCGGTCGCTCAGCCACCACCAGATGAGCAGGTACGCGATGAGGCGACCGATGACGAACCCCTTGTTCATCCATGCGCGCTTGTGGTCGACGATCTTCTGCTCGTGGGCCTCCTCGGCCTTGTCCATCCTGGTCGCGCTCGCGACGGGGAGATCCCGCAAGGCCGCCGGCTCGCGGGAGGCAAGTCCGCGCGCCTCATCGAGCGGCGACGCCTTCTTCTCCGTGGTGCCGTGCCGTTGCTCGGAGGTCGTCTCCTGGACGGCGTGCTTGGCGCCCATCCAGGGGAAGAGCTGCGGCATCGTCAGGACGAGCGGGATGACGAGGAGCGGGAAGACCTGCCCGATGGGCCGCATCAAGAGCTCCGCGACGCGGCGCACGCTGATGCCCCAGGACGCCTTCGTGATGTACAGCACCAAGACGAAGAACAGCGCCCCGAGCGCGAGGCTCAGCGAAACGAAGTAGCCGAAGAGATACGAGAACGGGAATCGGTCCTTGTCGGTCGCCCACCCGTACGCCGCGATGGCGAGGCCCACGACGCCAATCGCGGCCGCGATCTTCCACGCCCCGGCCCACGGGGAATTCGCCGGAATGCGGTAATTCGGTCCGTTCGCGCCGTCGCCGGCTTGGCTGCTCTGTTTGCCTTTCGTGCTCACTTCTTCGGCTCCGGTTGCGCGGGGTTCGCTTCGGCGAGCTGACTCAGCTCGAGCGCTCGTACGTAGCCGACGATGGCCCACCGATCCGTCACGGGAATCTGCGGGCCATACGCCGGCATCGTGCGGACGCCGTGCGTGATCGTGGCGAACAGTTGCCCATCGGGCATGTGCCGCAGGCGCGGGTCCTCATACGAAGGCAGCGGGGGGAAGCCGCGCGACTCGCACGGGTCGGTCGCCTTATCGCGCTTGCAGACGACCATTCCCTTGCCGTCGCCGGTGAGCCCGTGGCACGGCGCGCAGTAAATGCCGAAGCGCTCCTGCCCGCGCGCGAGGAACTTCGACATTCCGCCCATGCGGTTCACGAGAGGGGGCGGGACGACCATCACGTAGCCGGATTTGTCGGCCGTCAACCCGGTCGCGACCTCGGGCTCGTCCTCGTAGCGGTCGCGCGCGATCGTCCCCTCGACCGGTTGCCGCATCGTCCGGTGGTCCGGGAAGAACTGCGAGTACGACTCGGGGTTGTAGCGCTCCGTGTCGTACATGTTGCGTTCGAGCGCGATCGGCGGGTCTTCGCTGGTCTGCCCCTGGCACCCGGCGAGGGCACCCGCCGCGAGCAGACCGGCGGTCACGATGTGCGCCGTGGCGAAGCGGCTCACGACACGTCCTCCTCGATGACTTCGACGTTCGCCGCGTGCGCACCTGCGAGGAGCGCCGGCGTCTTGTCGACGTCGAACTTCGGGTCGTCAGCTTCGATCGAGATGAAGAAGCGATCGTCGCTGGCGAGGCGGAAGCGGTCCGACTCGAACACGGGGTGATGGTGGCGCGGAAGCCGGTTCAGGTGGAACATGCCGAGCACCGCGCCGAACGCCGACAGCAGGATGGTCAGCTCGAACAAGATGGGCACCATCGACGGCAGCGTCTGAGGTGCGCCGGGGGGCTTGTCGCCGACGACGGTGGGATAGTCGACGCCATTCATCCAGTGCATCATCGCGAACGCGCCCGTGAGACCCGTGAGCGCGAAGACGATGACGATCCAGCCGAGGCGCGAATCGCGCAGTCCCATCGCGCGATCCATCCCGTGCACCGGAAACGGGGTGTGCGTATCCCAGCGGACGTAGCCGGCATCGCGAACCTTCTCGGCCGCGTGCAGCACGTCGTGCGCGGACTTGTACTCCGCCAGAATGATCGACGGAGTCCGACGCCTGCTCGTGGGGCGCGCTTCCATCACTCGGCCCCTTCCGGGACGAGCGCGCCGGCGGCGGCCGCGGGCAGTCTCTCCTGATCCGGAATCTTCACCGGATCGTGCTCGCCCTCGTCCTCCGCGTGCCGGTGGGGATCGGCCTGCGGCATCGTTCCTTTCACCTCGGTCATGGACACCATCGGCAGCCACCGCATGAAGAGGAGAAACAGCGTGAAGAAGACGCCGATTGTACCCGTGAAGGTGCCGACGTCGATGATCGTCGGCCGGAAGAGCCCCCACGCGCTCGGGAGGAAGTCACGGTTCAGCGACAGGACGATGATGACGAAGCGCTCGAACCACATGCCGATGTTGACGAGGATCGAGACGACGAACATCACCGCCAGGTTCGTCCGCATCTTCTTGAACCAGTAGATCTGCGGGACGAGCACGTTGCAGCTCATCATCCACGCCCAGGCCCACCAGTAGGGGCCCATCGGCCGGTTATGGAGGAAGTGCGCCATCTCGTATTCGTCCCCCGAATACCAGGCGATGAAGAACTCCATCCCGTACGCGTACCCGACGAGGAGCGACGTAAGGAGCAGGAACTTGTTCATCAGCTCCAGGTGCCGCATGAGCACCACGCGATGCAGCTTGAAGACGGTGCGCGCGATGAGGAGCACCGTCTCGACCATCGCGAAGCCGCTGAAGATGGCGCCGGCGACGAAGTACGGCGGGAAGATCGTCGTGTGCCACCCGGGGATGACGGACGTCGCGAAGTCCATCGAAACGACGGAATGCACGCTGAGCACCAGCGGCGTCGAGATCCCCGCGAGGATCAGGTACGCGCGCTCGTAGTTCTGCCAGTGGCGATTCGACCCGCGCCACCCGAGGGCAAAAAACCCGTAGATCTTCTGCCGCCACGGATTGATCGAGCGGTCGCGCAGCGTGGCGAGATCGGGGATGAGGCCCGTGTACCAGAAGAGGAGCGACACGGTGAAATACGTCGAGACCGCAAACACGTCCCAGAGCAGAGGGCTCTTGAAGTTCGGCCAGAGCGTCATCTGGTTGGGGATCGGGAACACGTAGAACATCAGCCACGGTCGGCCGACGTGGATGCTCGGGAAGATGAGCGCGCAGATGACCGCGAAGATGGTCATCGCCTCGGCGAAGCGGTTGATCGCGGTGCGCCAGCGCTGGCGGAAGATGAACAGGATGGCGCTGATGAGCGTGCCGGCGTGACCGATACCGACCCACCAGACGAAGTTCGTGATGTCCCACGCCCAGTAGACGGGAGACGTGTTGCCCCACACGCCGACGCCGCGCCAAAAGAGATACGACACGCACAGGACGAAGATCCCCGCGAAGGCCGATGCGAGGAGGAAGCAGATCCACCATCCACGGGGGGCGCGGTTCTCGGTGATGCGCGCGATCTCGTGCGTCACTTCGCGCAGCTTGCTTGCAGGCTGTACGAGGTGGGCCTCGTCGAGCTCGCGAATGGGCTCCCAGTAAGCCATTTAGGCCCCCATCTCCGGTTTCGGGTTCCTTACTTTGCCGAGGTACGTGGTCCGCGGGCGCGTGCCCAGCTCGGCGAGGAGGCCAAACCGACGGTCGGTGCGTGACCACTTCGATACGGCGCTGTTCGGGTCGTTCACGTCGCCGAACACGATCGCGTCGGCGGGGCACGTCTGCTGGCAGGCGGTCTTGATCTCGCCGTCGCGAAGCTCGCGGTAATCGCGCTTGGCCCGGATTTTCGCGCTCTGGATCCGCTGCACGCAGTAGGTGCACTTCTCCATGACGCCGCGGAAGCGGACGGTGACGTTCGGGTTCTGCTGCATCTGCAGCGTCTCCGGGAGACCGCCGGTCTCCTTCCAGACGACGTCGTTGTGCCAGTTCAGGTAGTTGAAGCGCCGCACCTTGTACGGGCAGTTGTTCGCGCAGTAGCGCGTGCCGATGCACCGGTTGTAGGCCATCTCGTTCAGGCCCTCGGGCCCGTGCGTCGTGGCGTTCACCGGGCAGACGTTCTCGCAGGGCGCCTCCTCGCAGTGCACGCACATCAGAGGCTCGTGGATGACCAGCGGATCCTCCGCCGTCGCGCCGAGCTGCGCGTTCTCCACGTAGTAGCGGTCGATGCGGATCCAGTGCATCGAGCGACCGCGCCAGACCTCGCGCTTGCCGACGACAGGGACGTTGTTCTCGGACATGCAGGCGACGACGCACGCGTTGCAGCCGGTGCATGCGTTGAGGTCGACCGACATACCCCACTGGTGCCCCTGGCTGTAGTCTTGCTGCGTCCAAAGCGGCAGCGCACGGGGGGGAGGCGAATCGAGCTCGGCGAAATTCGGGCGGCTCTTGTACTCGAGGAGCGTCGCCTCGTGGGCAATCGGACGATCCTCGGCGGATGCGTGCTCCTGAGTCTGGGCGAAGAAGTACGGTTCGTCGCCGGTCTTCGTCACCTGGACGCCCGAGGCGAAACCCAGGTTCCGGGTAGTGCGCAGCGGGTAGGCGTTGAAGCCGCGGTCGTTGCCGATGCGGCCTGCCTTCTTTCGTCCCCAGCCCAGGGTGAGCGCGATCGAGTGGTCCGCCTGCCCGGGCTGGACCCAGACGGGCGCCGTGATCGACCGGTCGCCGAGCGCGATCTTCACGACGTCCCGGCTCGAGAGCCCGAGCTCCTTCGCCGTCGCCGGCGACACCAGCGCGGCGTTGTCCCAGACGAGCTTCGTCGTGGGGTCGGGTAGCTCCTGCAGCCACGTGTTGTTTGCGTGGCGCCCGTCGACCATCTTCGGGCAGGGGGCGAACGTCACCTCGATCGCGCCGGCACCGACGCGCGGCTGCGGCTGCGCCTTCTCGAGGGCCGCCGCGACGTCGGCGGCGCGAACCATCGGCCCGGCCGGCGGCGGCGGGGCGCGATGCAGTACGCCGATCGCCAGGGCGCGCGACCACTCCCGCTCCGCGTCGCCCAGCAGTGCGTGAATGGGGTTGCCGGCCGAGTCGTGGCACTCGGCCTTGCCCTTCTCGTTGAAGGGACCGCACCCGAGGAGGTCGTGCGCGGACAGGATGGTTCCGAACGCCGTCGCGCGGACCGCGTCGTAGGCGCTCGTCTCCGGGGCCTTCGCGACGAGCGCGAGGAGCTCGATGTCGCTGCGCCCGCCGTAGAGCGGCGCGATGAGCGGCTGCTGCACCGCGAGCGTCCCGTCGAGGGATCGCGCGTCTCCCCAGGACTCGTACTCGTGGGCCTGAGGCACGTGCCAGGTGCACTTCTCGCTCGTCTCGTCGAAGAACAGCGAGGCGTGGACGCTGAACGCCGCCTTGCGGAGCGCGTCGCCGAAGGCGAGGTCGGCTGGAGCGTCGTAGACAGGATTGCCGCCGAGGATGATCAGCGACTCGACCTGACCGGCGCCGAGGGCGTCGGCGAGGGCCTTGATGTCCGTGGCGGCGTCGATCTCGTCGGCGTCCGCGACCGGCGAGTACGCGACGGTGGACCCGACGTTGTTGAGCAGGTGGTTGAGCGCGTGCGCGAGGGCATGCACGACGGGCGGTTGACGGGAGCCGACGACGATGAGCGACCGCCCACGGCTGTCGAGCAGATCGCGCGCGGCGACGCTCAGCCATTTGGCGGGGATGCCATCGGCGTTCGCGAGCTTCGAGATGGAGCCCTGCAGCTCCCCGAGGGCGACCGCGCCCGGCGCCTTCTGGAGCTCGAGCGCCAGCGCGCAGAGGTACCGCTGGATGTCCGCCGCCGGCAGGCGCAGACGGTGATCTGCGTTGGCGCCGGTGGTCGTGAGCGCCGGTTCGACGACGTACAGGCGACTCATCGCGTTGTCTCGCGAAGAGCGCAGACGCCGCCCGCTCGCGAAGAGCTTCGTAGACCGTACCGCGCCGGTCTCGGTCTGCAGGAAATCGCTGTCGAGGGCCAGGATCACCCGCGCCTTTTCGAAGGCGTAGATGGGGTGCGCCGGCTGACCGGTGGCGATGCGCACGCCCTCGCGGACGTTGCTGTCGGCCACCGCCGACCACGTATGAACGCGAGCCTTGGGGAAGCGCTGGGCCAGCGCACCCCGCACGCGCAGCAGCGTCGGCGAGATCGTGGGCTGCATCAGGATGCGGAGTCGTGCGCCCTGGTCCGCATCGTACGCCGAGAGCTTCGCCGCGAGCTCGCGCTCGAAGTCGGCCCAGTTCGACGGTGCGCCCGCCTTGCGCGGAGTGGTCGATCGCTCCGGATCGTACAGGTCGAGGATCGTCGCCTGCGCGACGAGGTCGGCCCCGCCGAGACTCGACGGGTGCGACTCGTTCCCCTCGATCTTCGTCGGGCGCGCCTCGTGCGATTCGACCAGCAAGCCGAGCGCCTCGCCCCGACGCTGGATCACCGTGGCGTAGTGCGCGGGCACGCCCGGGATCACGTCCTCGGGCATCTTCGTGTAGGGAACGATGTTCTCGATCGGCCGGCGGCACCCCTCCGCACCGACGAGGGCGAAGGTCGCCGCCATGGCTCCCAGCAGCCCGCGACGACCCAGATACAGCGCCTCCTCGGTGGGCGGCGTGTCGACGTGTCCCTTGGAAAACTCCGGGGCGCCGTCCTGCGCGGGGGACAGCGACGGATAAGGTACCCGCTTGCTCATCGGTGACACCCCCAGCAGTTCTCGGGCGGATTGAGCGTCCGCGGGGTGTCCACGTGCCCGTCGTGCTTAAAGCCCATGTTCGTCATCTGCGCGACCGGCCGAATGTGTTCGCTGTCGCCCTGCTTCTGCTTCACGTCTCGATGGCAATCGAGGCACCAGCCCATGCTCAGGGGCTTCTCCATCCGCACCTGCTCCATCTGGTCGATGCGCCCGTGGCATTCGACGCAGCCGACGCCCGCGGTGACGTGCACGCTATGGTCGAAGTACACGTAATCGGGCAGCTTGTGGATGCGTACCCACTCCATCGACTTGCCCGTCGCCCACGACTGACGAATGGGCTCGAGCTCGGCGGAGTCGGTCTTCACCAGCTGGTGGCAGTTCATGCAGGTCTCCGTCGGCGGGACCATCGCAAGCGGAGCGCGCTCGACGTTGATGTGGCAGTACCGACAGTCGAGCCCGAGCTGGCCTGCATGCAGGCGGTGGGAGTAGGGGACCGGCTGCTTGGGCGAGTAGCCCACCTGCGTGAACCAGGGGGAGAAGTAGTACCAGATGACGAACGTCACGCCGACGAGACCCAGCGTGGCGGCCGCACCGGCGACCAGCGGCAGCTTGTTGAGGGTTCGTGAGAAGATTTGCATGGGGGTCGTTGGGTCCGCCGCCGAGCCGGCGGGCCTTTCGCGCAAGCGCGGCAGCCCAGCGTGCGGCAGGGCCGCAGGGGGGCTTTCAACTTACGCGGTAGCTCTCGATACGAGGGGGCTTGAACCGCGCGCGCTTATACGAAATCGGAGCCTTTGAGACAACGGGATGTTGCGCGAAAGATCTGCGCGATCCGATCGTGACGGCCTTCGCCGACCCTTCGATCGGACGCTCTTAGGGGACGCGCTCCTCGCAGGCAAGTGGAAGCGACCGGGGCATTGAGCGACACTGTGCCCGGAGGGCGAGCGGGTACCGTTCGGACGGACGAGCAACGGACCGACTGCAACCACAGCGAAATGGGCGGGAACGCGTGTCCCCGCCTTTTCAGTCCGCGTCTTCGCTTCGCTCGGGGGTCGACCCGAGATGAACTTCCCCTGCGCTCCAGCGCACCAACACGCCGTCTTCGCGGCGGACGAGGAGACGACCCTCGTCGTCGATCCCGGAGGCCACGCCGACATCGCCGGAGTCGTTGCGCACGACGCGGCCCCGCAGCAGATCGCACGCCTCGAGGCGCGCGCGGAAGAGCCCGAGCCCGCGCTCCGCGACGACGTGCAGGTCGCGATCGAGGGAGGCCAGGACGTCCGCCAGGATGGTCGCTCGGTCGGGGGGGTCCCGCGAGACAAGCGCGACCGAGGTCGCCCGTTCGGCGAGATCCATCGGGAAGTCGCGCGTATGCACGTTGATTCCCAGACCAATGACCACGGCGTCCACCCGGTTCCCGACCGTGATGGCCTCGACGAGCATCCCAGCGATCTTTTTCCACCCGGCCCGGCCGGCGGTGTCGGCTTCGACGACTAGGACGTCGTTGGGCCACTTGATGCCGATGCGCACACCGCTCGCCGCACGCGCGACCGCGTCGCGGACCGCCAGGCCGGCGATCAGCGCGACGGGCGGAAGGCGAGCCGGCGGACAGGCCAGACGCGCCAGCACCGAGACCAGCAGATTCTCACCCCGGGGGGAGTGCCAGACGCGCCCCTGTCGCCCGCGCCCTGTTTGCTGCTCCTCGGCGACCCACGTCGACCCGTGGGGGGCGTCCTCTCGCGCTCCGCGCTTGGCGTCCTCGTTCGTCGACGACGTAATCGCCAGGAGGTGCATCGGCCGACCGAGCGCGCCTCCCCGCTCGGCGACCAGCGCCGGCGCCCGGACGAGGTCAGGAGAGATGCGGGCGATCATTCGAAGTCGAGCCCCACGTCGGAGGCGGTGACCGAATGCGTGAGGGCCCCCACCGAGATGGCGTCGACGCCGGCCCGCGCGAGCTCTGCGACGCGCTCGATCGCGACGCCGCCGGAGGCCTCGAGCAGAGCTCGGCCTCGCGCCCGTTTCACCGCCTGCTCGATGGTAGGAGTCGCCATGTTGTCGAGGAGGACGATCTCCGCGCCGGCAGCGAGGGCTTCGTCGAGCTGAGCGAGCGTATCGACCTCGCACTCGATCTTGGTCGTGTGGGGCGCGAGCGCGCGAGCGCGCTCGATTGCCGCGCGGACGCCGCCGCAGGCGGCGACGTGATTGTCCTTGATCAGGACCGCCGCGCCCAGATTGTCGCGGTGATTGCGGGCCCCGCCGACCCGCACCGCATAGCGCTCCAGCGCGCGCAACCCCGGTGTGGTCTTGCGTGTGTCGGTGATCCGCGTGGAGCACCCTGCGGGCACGGCGTCGACGTAGGCGCGGCATCGCGTCGCGATCGCGCACATGCGCTGCACGAAGTTGAGCGCGACCCGCTCGCCCATCAGGATCGACCGTGCGCGGCCTCGTACGGTCCACAGCCGTGCCCCCGAGTTCAGGCGGGCGCCTTCCGCGGCGTGCGTCTCCACGCCGAGCGCAGGATCGACGCGCGCGAAGACCCTTCGGAACACCGGACCCCCGCACGCGACCAGAGCTTCGCGCGCCGTCGCGTGCGCCACCGCGACCGAATCGGGCGGTATGCAGCTCTCGGTGGTGATGTCCCCGGACGAGAGGTCTTCCTCGAGGGCAAGGTCGATGGCGCGGTCGGCCAACGGCCACGGGAGATCGAAGGACGAGGTCACCGGCGGTGGAAGAGTAGTCACCATCGTTCGATTCGCCAGCGGCGCCGCCTGGCGACGCGCGCGAGGCGCGGGTCGGGGTTGACGACGATGGGCGTAGACACCGACTCGAGGAGAGGGAGGTCGGTCAGGGAGTCGCTGTAAAACCATGCGTCCTCGAGGCGAAACGAGAGGCGCTCGGCGAGCGCCTTGGCGCGCGTCACCTTGCCGGGGCCGTAGCAGAAGGGCTCGATGAGCCGCCCCGTGAAGCGACCGTCGGGCCCGACTTCGAGCTCGCTCGCCACGACGTGCTCGATGCCGAGCCGCCGGGCGAGTGGACGCGCAGTGTACGGGCTGCCGCCGGTGACGATCGCGACGAGATCCCCGGCGGCACGGTGCGCCTCCACCGCCCGGCGGCCGGCGTCGCACACGTGAGGCTCCACGTCGCGGCGGAACCAGTCGTCGCACCGCGCCGAGAGAGCGGTCTCGGGCATGCCTTCGAGCGATCGCACAGCGCGAGCGACCACGTCCGGTGCGTCGAGGACTCCGAACGTGTACTGCGCGACCCACCACGAGACGCGGAGCGCATCGTGCCACGTGGCGCCGCCGCGACTCCGCACGTAGCGCACGTACATCGTCGCCGTCTCCTTGCGGACCAGCGTCCTGTCCATGTCGAAGAGCGCGGCGCGCATGCCTTCGCTTCAGTAGAGCCCGTATCCGCGGCCGAGCGCCTGCGAGTACACGTTGCAGGCCATGTGAAAGCAGACCGACGCACCGATGCCCCCCGTGCGCGCGCGCAACCATCCGAAGGCGAGCGCAGGGAAGAAGACGGCAAGCCGCGTGGGCAGATGCACGGTAGCGACATGGCCTAGCGCAAAAATGGCCGACGCGCCGAGCAGACCGGGCCCGACCGTAGCTCCGAGAACGCGCCACCGCGGCGGCCAGACGTCGTCGAGCCGCGACTGGAGGTAGCCACGGTAAAAGGCCTCCTCCGGGAGGGCGATGACGAAGAGCTGACCGGCGATCTCGTTCAGGGCGTCGAGGGGCCGGACCGCAAGGGAAAACGACAGCTCGCTCGGCGCCGCGTGTGCCCACCAGGCGCGCCAGCCAAAAAAGAACGGGACGGACACGATCGAGAGGAGGCCGAGCCCCCACGCGAGAGACGACGCCGCGCTCCGTGCGATGGATCGAAGGGGCAAGTGCCCGGGCAGGACGAGGCCACCGAGCGCAAGGCCAGCCCGACGGACGCGGTCGTCGTCGCTGCGCCAGACGAGCGCCCAGGTGACGGCGAGGAACGCGAATCCGACGAGGGTCGTATGCCACTGCGCCGGCAGCCCCATCGCGATGAAGGCGACGGCGACGGTCACGTCGGCCGAGACCCAGAGCGCCTCGCCGAGGGCGCCTCCGGGGGCCTCGTGCGTATCCGCCCCCGATGCCCGCGATCGCTCGGAGTTCGCTGGCGCGTCGGGGGTTCGACCTCGCTCCGGCGCATCGTCCGCGCCGCCCTGCACGCGAGGCGGGGACGCGGACGCGCCGTCGACGCGGTACCGGGAGACCTGGCGAATCAGTTTCGGCATTGCAGCCGAGCCACGAAGGCCTCGGTGTGCCCGGCCTCGACGTCGAGCCAGGACACCAGCCACTCGCCATGGGCCCGGCCCGGTGAGATCCACGGACGCGGCGGGTCGCCGGTCACGCGGCCGAACGTAGTCGTCGCACCGAATCCGTCGCGCGAGAGCGCCTCGACGCGGACACGTCCGCCCTCGTAGAACGCCACCTCGGCCTGCCCGTCCGGCGTCGATGCGACGGCCGGATGGGCGCCCTTGGGCGCGAAGCGCTTCCGCCAGAGGAGGGTACCCTTGTTGGGGTCGATCAGCGCGGCGGCCGCGCCTTTCTCGGTCTCGTGCCAGACGAGGAAGCAGGCGTCGCGCGTGCACGAGATTGCGGGGTACTCGCCGCCCATCTTCTCGTCGTTCACGACGGCGGTCTCGCCGAGCTCGCGACTCATCTTGCTGCTGCCTTGCAGCCCCGTCGTGAGATCCGACAGCCCGATGCGCATGCGCTCGACGAGGTGTTGCTTGTCGCGCTCCAGGGTGTACGCGACGAAGAGGTTCGCGTTCGACATGGCGATGCTGCTCGAGCTCACATGCGGCGACTTGCCCTTCTCGCCCTCGTAGTCGGTCGCGCGGAGCTCGCTGCCGAGCGGCTTCAGATCGGAGTCGAGGTGTCGGAGGAAGAGGTCGTCGCCTTCCTTGTCCGGGTTCTGCTCCCACGCGACCCAGAACGTGCCGTCGGCCGCGCGGTCGATCGTGGGCCAGAAGAACGTGCCCGCTTTGCTCGTTGCGACGACGCTGCTCATGCCGCCGATGCGCCCGTCGGACTCGAGCCAACGCACCCGAACGGCCGGCTCGCGGCCGCTCTTGTCCCAGAAGAGGAGCGCGACGCGATCGTCCACCGGGAGAAGCTCCGGGCGCATCGCGTACTCGGTCTCCGGCGTGAGGTCACGAGGGCGGGACGTCGGCCTCCCTGCCGCGTCGATCAGGACCGAGTACACGTGGTCGTGCCCCGGCTGCTCGTGGTCGTCGGTCCAGGCGACGATCGCCCCCTTCGACGTCGCGGCGACCGCCGGGCGCCCGATTCCGCCTCCGTACCCGAGGCGAGGATGCGAGAACGCCGCCAGTTTGCAGGGACCGCTTGCTGCAGTGCCGAGCTTGACCTGGTCGAGGAACGACTTCGCGATCGGTCCGGCACCGGCCTCGCCCGCGTCCTTGAACTTGCGGAGCGCACCGTCGACGTCACCCGAAGCGAGCGCGAGCTGCCCATCTTCGATCGTGGT
>CALKVG010000503.1 GCA_937998045.1 uncultured Myxococcales bacterium | reverse complement strand
TACACGCGTAAGATCGTCGGCAGCGTCAGATGTGTATAAGAGACAGGATCTTGCCGCGTTGCTTGCCGGCTGGCTGTCCTTGGTCGCCGACGGCAAGCAACGCGGCAAGATCGGGGTGGGCGCGGCGCGCGCGCGCGATGTGATCGGCAGCATCGGTGAGGGCGGGCGGCTCCTCACGCTCGTCCGGTACAGCAAGCCGACCGCGGCCCCGAGCGGCTACGTGAACAGTATGTGGGCGCGGCAGGCGGATCCGTACGGCGGCGACGTCATCAACGCCTACAACGACGGTCCGACCGAGCCGGGCAAGCCGTCGCTAGGCGGGTTTTACGAGCTCGAGACGAGCTCTCCGGCGGCGGCGCTGTCGCCCGGCGAATCCATCGAGCACGTGCATACGACCCTGCACGTCGCCGGGGATCCGGCGACGCTGGGCGTGCTGGCCCGAAGTGTGCTCGGGGTCCCGATCGATCTCCGGTAGGCACTTCTGCTTTCATGGCGACTTCACTAGATTTCGGTCCGTGAAAGACGCGACGGCACGAAGCGGCCACGGCGCGCGCTCGTGGGCGAGTGATCTCACCGGCGCCATCGCGCTGGTCGAGGGAACCATCGCCCAGCGGGTGTTCGTGGCGGACGGCCCGTCTCCGGCTTCGCCGGAGCGTGGTCGAAATCTCTTCGAGGGGGTCGATCTCGCGTCGCACAACGCCTTCGGCGAGCGCGTGACCGCCGAACGGGCCGACGATCTGCCTGCTCTGGTACGCCGATGCGGCGAGGCCGCTTCGCGCGGCGAACGCGTCGCCCTCGTGGCACGCGCGGCGGACCTTGCCATGGCGCGCAACGAGCTCGCGCGCGTGGCCGCCCGCCGCCTAGGCATGGTCGTCCACGTCATCGCCGAACCGGGCGGGGAGGGGGTGCCCGCATCCGAAGCGGGCATCGCTCCCGCGCTCGCCCTCGACGACTTGCCGTGGGGGCTGCTCCTCTCCGCCGGGGTCGGCGAAGGCATCGACCTGGCGCTCGTCGCGCGGCGCGCGGCCGAGGACAGCGGCCTGCCGTTCTTCGTCGTCCACGAGCACTCGTCCGCGTCGCACGTCGAGCCCGTTGCCCGGCCCTCGGAAGAGCTGTGCAACGCGTTCCTCGGGCGCCCGAGCTCCGGCGTGCGTCCGGTAGTGGCCGACGAGACCGATCGCGCGCTCGCGCGCCGCGTCCCCTTCGCGCTCGGAAGCGCCATGCGCGAGTTCGAGACGCTCACCGCTCGCCACCACGACGTCATCGACCGCGTCCCGGCGACGGACACCGCCGTCGCTCTCGTCGGCGCGGGCGCGCTCGGCGACTCTCTCCTCGCCGACGTCGACCGGCTGCGCGCTTCCGGATACGACGTCGGTGCCGTGCGCGTCGTCGCCTGGCGCCCGTTCCCCGGTCCGCGCCTCGTGCGCGCGCTGTGCCGGGCGCTCGCCGTGAGCGTCCTCGAGGGCGCCGACCGCCCGCTCGCCGACGGCGGTCCCCTCGCCGCCGAGCTCAAGGCTGCCTTCGCCGACGCCCTCACCTGGGCGCCCGAGTACCCCGGCATCGGGCGCATTCCGCGCATCATCGCGGGCGCGGTCGCTCCGCGTCACGAGATCGACGCGACCGACCTCGATGCGGCCGTGCACAACCTGCTCGCCGACGAGCGCGGCAAGCGCACGTTCGTGCTCGGCGGCGAACCCTCCGCGGCGCTCTCGGCCCCCCCGGTGAGCCGCCACGCGCCTGCCGGCTTCGCGATGCGGGGCGTTGCGCCCACGCGGGAAATCGCCGTAGCCGCGGCGAAAGTCAGCGCTACCGTGTTCGCTTCTCTTCTCGGCGTTCGCTGCCGCGCAGCCGTCCGGACTTTCCCGGAGGAGGAGGGCGGCGGCGTCGGCTTCGACCTGCTCGCCGCTCGCGAGCGCCCCCGCGGAATCCACGCCCCGCACACCACCCGCGCCATCGCGATCGCCGACCCCGAGGCTCTTTCCCGCGGCAACGCTCTCGCTCGCCTCGCACGCGGCGGCTTGCTCGCCCTTCCGACCCACCAGCGGTCGGCCGACGCGCTGTGGGCGGAGGTCCCTTCGTGGGCCAAGGCCATCGTCTTCGACCGCGGCGTCCGGGTCCTCGGATGGTCGCCTCGCACGAACGCCGACGATTCGTGGGTCGCCGCCGCCGGCTTCGTGGGCATCGCGCTGGCAGCTGCCTGGCGAGACGGCTCGCTGCCGGGCGCCCGGGCCCTGGAGGCCGCTGCGGTGCAGCGCGAGGTCGCCGACGCGCTCCTCATGGCAGGGGTCGACGCGGCCCGTCTTGCCGCCGATCGCGGCGGGCAAGCCGCGCGTGAGGCCTTCGAAGCGCATATCGAGGTACCGCGGGTCACCGTCGAGCGCGAGGATGACGGGGTGCGTCTAGGCCGCCGTGACGCACGGGCGACCGCCGAACGCTGACGCACGTGACGCTACGATCCGAAGCCAGAGGCGCCCCGCGGCGCTAAGCTAGAGCTGCGATGGAGCTCCGTTCGCTCGCAGTCGTGGTCGGCGTCGCTACGGCGACGGGCCTCGTCGCGGCGAGTGTTGCCTCGGGTTTCGTCGACGGCGCGCCGCGCAGCGTCCCCCCCTCCGCGCCCCTGGTCCTCGCCGCTCCCGCTGCGCTCGGGGCTCCTTCCCAGCCCGCGGCTCCCGCCGGTGCAACCGGCGCCGCCGCCCGTGATGACGTCGAACCCGAAGAGCCGCACACGTCAGGCGCCGTCGACAATCCGTACGAGGAGACCCCGCCGAAGCTGGGCTACCAACGCCAGGTGGTCCCCGCGCGCGATGGAATGCTCCGGCTGCCCGGTGGCCGCTTCGTCATGGGCTCCGCCAGCCCGCGCGCCCCCATCAACGAGCGCCCGGCGCATCCCGTCAGCATCGCGCCGTTCTGGATCGACCGCACGGAGGTCACCGTCGGCGCATACCGCGCCTGCGTCCAGGGCGGCACCTGCGTCCGCCCCGCGCGTTCGAGCGCGACCTGCACGTTCGACTCCGGCGAGGACGAGCTCCCCGTCTCCTGCGTTCACTGGCGTGACGCAGACGCGTATTGCCGGTTCGTCGGCAAGCGCCTGCCGAGCGAGCGCGAGTGGGAGTACGCCGCGCGCGGGATGTACGCGATCGCCTTCCCCTGGGGCGGCGGCGGGAGCTCGTGCTCCGCGGCCGTCACGCTGATCAACGACCAGTCGGGCAAGAGTTGCGCGTTCCACCCCGCGAAGGTCGGCGCCCACGCCTCGGGTGCGAGCCCGTTCGGCGTCCTCGATCTCAGTGGCAACCTCGAGGAGTGGACCAGCGACTGGTACGTCGAATCCCTCGGTCCGGGCCCCGCGCCGCGCGCCGGCGCAGCCCACGTGCTCCGGGGTGGCGGCTGGCTCTCGCCCCCGTCGCAGAGCCGCACGACGTCCCGCAACTGGGGCTCTGCCTTGGAGGCAGGGCCGAACGTCGGGTTCCGCTGCGCTCGCGACCCGGACTGAGGGGGTCGCGCCCGTCAACGGGCGTGAACAGCCCGGGGGCAACGGGGAGGGGGCTTCGGGTGGAAAGCCCCCGGGCCAAGCGTGCACGCGGTTGACGGACAACCGCGCAGGGACTATCCCACCCGGGCCGCGTCCGGTCCCCCGGGCGCGTTTTTTTCGGAGCCTGCCGTGTCCTCCCCCCTGCTCAACAACGAACTCCTCCTCGCTCAAAACGTCCAGCCCAAGGCGGGCACGGCCACGCCCGGCACCGCAAGCGACGGCACAACGCCTCAAGCGGGCGCCGGCGGGCAGTCGGCTTCGCCGATAGCGGGCTTCATGCCCATCATCATGATGCTCGTCATCTTCGTGCCCTTCTTCTTGCTGATGTCACGTCGGCAGAAGAAAGAGCAGCAGGCCCGGGCCTCGCTGAAGAAGGGCGACCGAGTGATGACCAACGCTGGCCTGGTGGGAGAGCTCGTCGAAATTGACGACCGCCTCGCCAAGGTGAAGATCGCGCCCGGCGTTACCGCGCAGTTCGTAGCGAACACGGTGAGTCCCTTTGCCGAGGCGGATAAGGCCCCCGCCAAGGAATTGAAAGAAGCGAAGGCTGTTACGGACAAGAAGTGATCCCTAGCCCCCCAGCTCGCCCGCCGCGCTCCTCCTAGCGACATGCGAAACAGCAAGAGTACCATCGCCGTCCTGGCCGCCCTCGTAGCGGTTGCCTCGTGGGCCGCCTCCATCGTCTGGCACGGGCTGCCCATCGCGGTCCTTCTCGGCACCGCCGCGACGGTCGCCACCTTCGTGTATGGCCTCGCGCCCGGCCCGCGAAAGAACGCGCTCGCCGTCATGGCGATCGCCGTCGGCTCGGGGGCGCTCTTCTTCCACTTCGACAACTTCTGGGGCCTCCTCATCAGCGGCCTCTCGTTCGTCTGGGCGGCGTTCGGGCTGCTCCCCTGGGTCGACGGCGCTTGGCGCACGAAGCTCGGCTTCGTGGCGGCGGTCTTCTGCGGCGCGCTCGTCGTGCTCTGGCCTACGCTCCACAACATGAGCGGCGGGAAGCTCCCGCTCCCGACCTACGTACGCGACCGCGTGCCCTTCGCCATCGCGCCGGGTCTCGACCTCAAAGGCGGCATCCGCCTCGTCTACACCGTAGAGGTCGACGAGGCCATCCGCGACAAGCGCGATCACATCGCGGACGAGATGAGCCAGGAGCTCGCCACCGCGTTCGGCATGCACTCCGGCGAGGGGCGCGTCACGCGCGACGAGCTCGCGAAGCTCGACGAGAAGTTGCACATCGCCCGGCCGGAGACCGCGCTCATTCGTCTTCGCTTCAAGGACAAGGCGGACGAGTCGAAGATCGATGACCGCTTCAGCAAGAAGTTCCTCGGCGAGCTGTCGCAGTCCCGGGGCCCGGCCGACAACGAGATCACGTTCAAGATCCGCGCGGACATCGAGACGCAGATCCGCGACGGCGCGGTCGCCCAGGCGAAGGATACGGTCATGCGCCGCGTCGACGAGCTCGGCCTGCGCGAGGCGGCCGTCACGACGCGCGACGAGGACATCATCGTCGAGGTGCCCGGCACCGACGAGCGCAGCTTCAACGAGATCAAGGACACGATCCGCAAGACGGCGCGCCTCGAGTTCAAGATGGTCGATGACCCGGGCAGCTCGAAGGTCTTCGGCCCGCCCGCGCTCAAGGCGGAGGACCTGCCCGAGGGCGAAGGCATCGCGCAGTACACGGAGTCTGCGCCCAACGGCCTGAAGCCCGGCGGCGGAAGGGACTACGTGACGGCGTATTACGCGCGCATGTCGTGCCAGCCGCCGAAGTACCCGAAGGAGACGCAAACCGAGTGTCTCGCGCGCTTCAAGGCGTGGGCGAAGACGCTCAACGTGCCCGACGACCACACGGTTGGATTCGAGTCCGTCACCGAGCCGGTGCCGGGGACCGAGCCGCTGCAGTTCCACGAAGTCGGCTGGCGGACGCTTTACCTCTACTCGCGGTCGGAGCTGACCGGCGACTACATCACCGACGCGAGCATCTACCAGGACCAGCAGAACTTCGGGCAATATCAGGTGCTCCTGTCGTTCTCGCCGGCCGGTGCCGATCGCTTCGAGGAGGTGACCGGGGCGAACGTCAACCGCCGGTTCGCGATCATCCTCGATGACACCGTCGACTCCGCGCCGTTCATCAAGCAGAAGATCTCCGGCGGCAAGGCGACCATCACGATGGGTGCCGGCGACCCCGAGAAGCAGCTTCACGACGCGAAGCAGCTGGAATTGGTCCTGAAGTCGGGCGCGCTCCCGGCCCCCATCACGCCGAGCAACGAGTCGCTGATCGGGCCGTCCCTTGGCAAGGACGCCATCCAGCAGGGCGTCAAAGGCGCGTTTTACGGCACGCTCGCAGTTCTCGCCTTCATGATGCTCTATTACCGCAAGTCCGGCGCCGTGGCCGACATCGCGGTGCTCTTCAACTTGATGCTGCAGATGGCCGTCCTCGCGATGTTCGGCGCGTCGATGACGCTCCCGGGCATCGCCGGCCTCGCGCTGACGATCGGCATGAGCGTGGACGCGAACGTCCTCATCAACGAGCGCATCCGCGAGGAGTTGCGCGGCGGAAAGAGCGTGCGCGCCGCCGTGGACCAGGGCTACTCGCGCGCCTGGCCGTCGATCATCGACGGGCACGCGACGGTGCTGATCACAGGTCTCATCCTCATGCAGTACGGGAGCGGCCCCGTGAAGGGCTTCGCGGTGACGCTTTCGACCGGCATCCTGTGCAGCTTGTTCACCGGGTTCTTCTGCACGCGCCTCGTGTTCGACTACTGGGTGCGCGGCGCCAGGGTCAAGCGCCTGAGCGTCGGCGCCGAGTTCTAAAGGGTTCGACCGATGGAGTTCTTCAAGCCGGGACGCGTCTTCGACTTCATGGGCCAGCGGATCTTCTGGATCCCGCTGAGCTTCATCCTCGTCATCGCTTCGGTCATCCTCTGCTTTTACCCAGGCCCCAACTACGGCACCGACTTCCGCGGCGGCACCGAGGTCGAGATCGCCTTCAAGCAGCCCATCGACGCGGCGCGCCTGCGGAGCGCGGTCGAGTCGGTCGGCTTCCAGACGCCCGACGTCGTCCAGGTCGTCGACCCGAACAACCCCTGGCACTTCCTCGTGCGCGTGCAGGACGTGAGCGCAATCACCGACCAGGAGAAGGACCAGCTGAAGAGCGCGCTCTGCCTGGTGGACGACCCCTCCGCACCGCTGAGCGATCCCGCCAGCTGCCCGGAGAACGCGCGCGCCACCGAGGTGAAGTTCAGCGCGGGTGGCGACAAGGTGAGCACGCGCTACGACGTCGAGCCCGACCTCGCGAAGGTGCGCGACCAAGTGCAGAGCGTCCCCGGGGTGCTCTTGCGTCCCAGCGCGACCAATCCGCAGGTGCTCAACCCGCGCGACCACCGCGTCGAGATCCAGCTCCTCAGCAAGGGCGACCAGCTCATCGATCGCCTGCGAACGAAGCTCGGGGCCGACGTGGTCCCCGACCACGCGCTGCGCGTCGAGTGGGTCGGCCCGAAGGCCGGCAAGCAGCTGCGCGACAGCGCGCGCAACGCCGTCGCGATCGCGATCGTCTTCATCATGCTCTACCTCGCGTTCCGCTTCGACCTGCGGTTCGCACCGGGTGTAGTCATCGCGTGCATCCACGACGCGATGGTGGTCATCGGCGTCTTCATCGTCCTCCGGAAGGAAGTGACGCTCTCGACGATCGCGGCCGTTCTGACGGTCGTCGGATACTCGATGAACGACACCGTCGTCGTCTACGACCGAATCCGCGAGAACCTGGGCAAGCACAGGGGCAAGACGTTCGCGCAGATCATCAACCTCAGCGTCAGCGAGACGCTGTCGCGTACGATCCTGACCAGCGGCGCGACGATGCTCAGCTTCCTCGCGTTCTTCATCTACGGCACCGGCGTCATCAAGGACTTCATGCTGGCCCTCCTCGTCGGCATCGTCGCCGGGACGTACTCGAGCATCTACGTCGCCGCGCCCCTCACGGAGTGGATCGACACGCGTATGGCGAAGCGCTCGGACCTGAAGAAGCGCCTGAACGCGCCGGCGAATCAGCGAGCGTAGCTCGCCTTCTCGACCGCTCAGGGCCGAGGACAGAAACCCACGAGACGCCGCGCCGCCAAGAGAGCAGAAGGACTGGCCTTCTCTCCTGTTTCATCTCTCTTGGCGTCTTCGCGTTTGCGGCGCCTCAGAGGTTCCCGAGGCAGAGGCGGATCGCGGCGCTCGGGCGGGCGGGTGTCTCTCGTAGCGTGGACCGCCTCGGCGCTCGGCCCGATCGGGGCGGCCCGGAGGAAGGCACCATGGAGGTTCGGCATATTGCGCTGGCAGGACTGATTGGCGTGAGCGGCTGCGCAACGGAGGTGGGCGGCGAGGACTCGACATCGACCGCGATCCAGGCCTCGACGACGAATCCGTACGTGTTCCTCGTCCTGATGGAGAACCACGACGCGAGCGAGATTTACGACAACACGTCGTCGGCGCCGTACATCAACGGCACTCTCTTACCGAAGTACGCGCACGCGACCGACTACACGACGACCGTGCACCCGAGCGAACCGAACTACATCTGGTTGGAGGCCGGCAGCAACAACACCGGCGATCACACGTTCACGACCGACGGCGATCCGTCGTCGTCGAATTCGACGGCCACGACTTCTCATCTCGTGACGCAACTCAAGAACGCGAAACTATCCTGGCGTTCGTATCAGGAGGGGATCAACTCGACGACCGGATGTCCCGTTGTCAGCGCTGCCGGCTCTCCGGAATACTACGCTGCCAAGCACGATCCTTTCGTCTTCTTCCACGACGTGTCGGGCAATCCACCGAGCAAGTCGAACACGGTTTGCTCGAGCCATATCAAGCCGCTTTCGAACATGGCCGGTGACATCACCGCCGGCAACGTCCCGCATTGCACGTTCGTCACGCCCGACCTGTGCCACGACATGCACGGCGCCACTGGATGCCCGTTTAATCTCATCCTGGCGGCCGACACGTGGCTGGAGAACAACCTGCCGCAGATGATCAGCTGGGTCGACGCGCACCGTGGGGTCGTCTTCGTCGTGTGGGACGAGGGTTCGAGCAGCTCGAACGGTCCGATGCCGATGATCGCCGCAGGGCCGCACGTGAAGGCAGGTCACGCGGGGAGCGTCGCCCACACGCACTCGTCGACGCTCAAATCCATCGAGGATCTTTGGGGTTCCGCTCCTGCGGCACGCGGCCGAAAGCGGCACGAACGACCTGAAGGACCTTTTCGTCTCCGGCTTCTTCCCCTGAGACGTCGTCAAGCGGCGCACGATGGGGGAGTCCCCGGCGCCCTTGCGTCTTGGCGTCTCGGCGTCTCGTGGCGTTTTTCTCCCTCTTTTGTCCTTCGGGTTCCCACGCCTTGTCCACAGGCGCGCGCGCCGAAGCGGTTGACGCAGGTGTCCGCACGCGGTCTAAGCGTGGGCGATGTTGCGGTTGCCGCCCCCGGCGGGAGAGGAAGCGACGGCCCTCGCACGGGCGCTGTCGCTGACGCGAACGGCGGCGAGCGTGCTCTTGGCGCGCGGGTGGCGCGGCGCCGACGAGAGCACGCGCTTCCTCGACCCGCGGCTCGCGCACCTCACGCCGCCCGATGCGATGAAGGACCGCGACGAGGCCGTAGAGCGGGTCGCGCGGGCGGTCCAAGCGAAGGAGCGCATCTGCGTCTTCGGGGACTACGACGCCGACGGCGTGACCGCGGCGGCCCTGCTGACGGACGTGCTGCGCGCGCTCGGCGGCGAGGTCGCGACGGTCCTCGCGAACCGCTTCGATGGCGGCTACGGCCTCTCAGGGCCCGCCGCGACGCGCGTCCTCGCGACGGGCGCGTCGCTCCTCATCACGTGCGACTGCGGGTCGAGCGACCACGAGCGTCTCGCGACGGTGCGCCGCGCCGGCGTCGACGCCGTGGTCATCGACCACCACCGCGTGCCCGACGAGAGTCTCCCCGCCGTCGCGTTCCTCAATCCGCACCGTCCCGAGTGTGGCTTCGCCTACAAGGGCCTCGCTTCGGTGGGGCTGGCGCTCTCCGTCGCCGCGGGCGTCCGCGCGCGCCTCGGGGTCGCGCTCGATTTGCGACCCTGGCTCGATTTCGTGGCCATCGGTACGATCGGCGACGTCGCGCCGCTCGACGGCGACAACCGCGCGCTGGTGCGCGCGGGCCTGATGCAGCTCACCCGCGCGTCGCGTCCGGGGACGCGTGCGCTCGCGGCGATCGCCGGGTGCACGGGTTCACTCACCGGCGAGGACGTTGCCTTCCGCCTGGCTCCGCGCATCAACGCGCCAGGCCGCCTGGACGCCCCCGACGTCGCGCTGGCGCTCCTCCTCGCGAAGAGCGACGCCGAGGCCGAGCGCCTCGCCGCCGACGTGGAGCAGCACTGCACGCGGCGCAAAGATGTGGAGCGCGCGGTGCTCGCCGAGGCGCTCGCCGAGCTCGCGGATCCCGCGCTCGAGCGGCTGCCGGCGATCGTCCTGGCGAAGCAAGGGTGGCACCCCGGCGTGGTCGGCATCGTCGCGGGGAGGCTCGTGTCGCGATTTCGCAAGCCGGCGGTCGTCATCGCGCTCGACGGCCCTCGCGGGCGCGGCTCGGCGCGCGGGCCGGCGGGCTTCTCGGTGTTCGAGGCGCTGCGCAGCTCGCGGGACGCGCTGCTCGGCTTCGGCGGCCATCACGCGGCCGCCGGGGTGGAGGTCGAGAGCCACCGCGTCGAGGTGCTGCGAGAGCGGTTCGCCGAGGCATGCGCGGCGGCCGGTGTGCCGAGCGACGCGTCGGCTCTCGATGCCGACGCCCGCCTCGAGCTCGGGGATCCCCCGGGTCGGGTGATGCGCGACCTCGCGCGCTTCGAGCCCTGCGGTCAGGGAAACCCCGCGCCCCGCGTCGCGATCGAGGGCGCGCGCGTCCTCGGCGTTCGTGAAATGCGCGGCGGGCACCTTCGCCTTTGGCTCGACGTCGCCGGCACCCCTCTGACGTGTTTCGGCGGCGAGATGGGCCATGTCGCGGCGCAGCTCGCTCCAGGGCGCCCTGCGAACGTCGTCGGAGCGCTGCGGCGCGACACCTGGACCGGCGGCAGCGCGATCGAGATGCGCCTCGTCGCGGCGGAGAGGGCCTGATGCGCTAGAGTGTGGCGTCGTGACCGACCGCGCGAGCCCGCCGCACGCTCCGGCCGCCAAGCCGATGGGCGAACCCATCGTCCGGTTCGTCCGCGTTCAGAAGCGCTTCGGTTCGAAGGTCATCTACGCCGACCTGACGCTCGACCTGCGGCGCGGCGAGACGATCACGGTGATGGGCGCCTCCGGCTCCGGCAAGAGCGTCATGCTCAAGATGCTCATCGGGCTGCTCCACGCCGACAGCGGCGAGATCCTCTTCGACGGCCATGAGATCACGAAGATGGACGACGACCAGATGACCGACGTGCGCCGCCGGATCGCGTACCTCTTTCAGGGCGCGGCGCTCTTCGACTCGCTCTCGGTCGGCGAGAACGTCGCCTATGGCTTGCGCGAGCAGTTCTGGAACACGATGTCCGACGCGGACATCGCCGCGCGCGTCGAGCAATCGCTCGAGCTCGTCGGTCTGCCCGGGATCGAGTCGATGCGGCCCAGCGATCTCTCGGGCGGAATGAAGAAGCGCGTAGGCCTGGCGCGCACGCTCGCGCTGCAGCCGGAGGTCATACTCTACGACGAGCCGACGACGGGGCTCGACCCGATCAATACCGCGCGGATCAACCACCTCATCGTCGGGATCCAGCGCGCCCTCAAGCTGACGAGCGTCGTCGTCACGCACGACATGGGGACCGCCTTCAAGGTCTCCGACCGGCTGGCGATGATCGGCAAGGGCCGCATCCTGCTCGTCGGTACCAAGGACGATTTTCGCAACACGAACAACCGAGCCGTCCGCGACTTCATCGAAGGCCATGCGCCGGAGACCGAGGACGTCGCGTCGCTGCTGTCGTCGTCGTAGGAGCTGCGCGGGCGCCGGCGCGACGCGGGCGCGCTATGCTCCATTTGCCATGACGCGACAGCTGAAAGTCGGCCTCTTCGTCATCTTTGGCCTGGTCCTCACGATGATCGCCATTTTCCTCATCGGCGACACACGGGGCCTGTGGCAGCCGAAGGTCAGCTACCAGACGGCGTTCGAGGACGTGGCCGGCCTGAAGCCGGGCGCCCCCGTGCGCATGGGCGGCATCGACATCGGCGCGGTGACTCGCCTCGGGCACGGCGGCAACCCGAACGACGCCCGAGCGTTCGTGTGGATGGCCATCAACAAGAAGGAGGCGCCGCGCATCAAGACCGACACCGTGGCGAGCGTCGTGAACAAAGGCCTCCTCGGCGACAAGATGGTCGAGCTGAGCGTGGGCGCAAACACGGCGCCTCTCGACCCGACGGTACTCATCCCGTCGGAAGAGCCGAGCGACGTCCTCGCTGCGGCGAACCGGGTCGCCGCGGAGACCGAGAAGGCGGTCCAGAAGCTCGTCCCCCTCGCCGAGCAGCTGGGGGATCCCCGCTTCGCCCAGGACATCAAAGGGTCCGCCGCCGACGTCCACGCGCTGCTCGAGGCCGTCGTCCGCGGGGACGGGACGTTGCATCGCCTCTTCTTCGATCGGGGCCAGGCCGATCAGGTGCAGCAGCTCATCGGTCACCTCGACAGCATTTCGTCGCGGCTCGACACAGAGCTGGCGGACATGCAGGACGTGGCGACGCACCTGCGCGAGGGGCCGGGCATCGCGCACGCGCTCATCTACGACGGCGAAATCTCGAAGGACACAGCGGGTACGATGAAGGAGCTGCACGAGGACCTGCGCGCGATCCGGGAGGGCAATGGCATCGCGCACGCGCTCCTCTACGGCGACAGCTCGTCGCAGCACGTCATGTCGAACATCGACGCGATGAGCGACGACCTGCGCGCCATCGTCGCGGGGATACGCCAGGGCAAGGGGACGATCGGAGCCCTCCTGGTGGACCCGACGGTGTACGAGGACATCAAGAGCGCCGTGGGGAACGTCGAGCGTAACCAGGTGCTCCGGGCGCTGGTACGCTACTCGATCAAGGCCGACGAGCAGCACGCGCCGCCGAAGGTCGACCCCCACCCGTAGGGGAGGTCACCAGTGCAGGCGACTCACCACAGCAGGCCTGCGAGCCCCGCGAACTTCCCGCCGGCGGGGTTCGGGTTCGGCCACCACTGCTGGCCGGGCCCCTGGCGCATGACCGTGAGGCGCAGGAGGTCGAGCTCGAGCACGGCGAAGAGGCCCTGCGCGTTGTTGCCGCCGTCCAGGCTCCAGGTCTGGCCGCCGACGGCGAGCTGGACGCCCCAGGGCGCGCCGCCGGTGAGGACGGCCTGGATGGGCCAGTCTCCATGGCTGCCCGACCCCCACGAGCGCCAGAGTGCGCCGGCGTCGACGGCGAGGCCCCAGTCCCCGCGCGCGAAGCCCCCGGTCGACAGCCGCAGACCGGCCCCGACGTCGGTCCCGAGGTTGACCATCGTCGTGCCCCGGAAGACGAGCCCGACGACGACCGGGGCGAGCGGGGAACTGCCGACGCCGATGGAGTACGTAAAAGCCGGGGCGCCGTCGCGCGAACCGGTGTCGTGATCGCGCTGGTTGGCGTAGCCGCCCCCGACGGCTAGCCAGGAGCTGACGTCGGCGCGCGCGGGAGCCAGGGCGGTCGCACTCGCCGCGCAAGCGAGCGCGATGGCCCCGACGGCAGGAGCGCGAAGCAAACGTCGCACGGCGCGCATCGCTAGCACGCGCCACCGGCGATTCAAAGCGATGTCTTCACGCGATCGATAACGAGGTTCGCGACGGTCTCGCAGAAGAGGAGGCCGTTGTGCCCGCGCCTGGGCAGGACGACGACGTCGCCGAACCCGAGGCAGGCGGTCTTCACGCCGGCGACGACGGTGTCGTCCTCGCCGACGATCGACGTATGGGGGATGCCGCACACGTGCGCGTGCTCGCGAATGCGCCGGAGAAGGACGCTCTGCTCGTGAAGGTCGGCGCCGACGAAGAACTGGGGGACGTCGATGCCGCCGAACGGGCTCCCGAGCGAGATCGTGCGAACGACGCGGGTGTGGCCGCCCATCTCCTGGACGTACCAGCGCGCGACGACGCCCCCGAGGGAGTGTCCGACGACGGTGACGCGCACGCTGGGAGGGAAGCGATCCACCAGCTCGGCGAGGCGGCGTGCGATGCGGCGGATGCCGACCCCCGGCGCGTGGGTGAAGGTGGCGACGCGAGCTCCGGCTTCGCGCTCGAGCCGCACGCGCAGCGGACGGAAGACGCCCGCGCTGGCGAGAAAGCCGTGCACCAGGACGACGACGTTGTCGCCCGTGCATACGTCGGGAACGACGTCGGTAAGGTCGAGGGGCATGAGCGCCACCTCGCGCAGGAGCGCGAGCCGCTCGACGCCGATGAGCTGCTCCAGTGCGACCGGGAGAGCCATCCCGAACAAAGCGTAAGCACGATCCGTGCGCGTCGATGGCCGCGGCAGTCGGCCGCCGGCCGAGGGTCGAAAATTCAAGGTACCGGGGCTGCGTATGGCCGGGCCGCCGACGTGGCAGAGGCCAGTGGACGGCTCGAGAAAGCCCACAAAACGAGCGAGATCGTTGCCCCGCGAACGACTCCGGCGCCCCATGCGGTGCGGTCCTCGGCGCCGCTGCGGGGCCCGTCGCAAGGCGCTTCCTGCGGTCGGCGAACGCGCCCGTCGTTCGGCCGAGCGCTACGCGGACTACGCGCCCGTGTGCGCCGCACCGCGAACGCTGGTATCCAGCAGGGGGCCATGCCGACGAAGGCGCAGGACGACCGGATCGACGCGAAGCACTGGGAGGAAGTGGAGGAAGCGACCGAGCTGCTCCACGAAGAGCGGTACGCCGAAGCGATGGTCGAGCTGCGCTCCGCGCTTCAGCGCAACCCGAAGAATCCGTACGCGTACTACTTCCTCGGGATCGCATTCTTCGAGTCGGGCGAGGTCGAGGCCGCGCGCGGCGCCTACGCGGCGAGCGTGCGGCTCGCGCCGCAGTACCTGGGGGCGCGCGTCGCCCTGTGCCACTTGCTTCGGATGACGGGCGACATTCGCGGGGCGATCCGCGAGGGAATGGCCGCGCTCAGCCTCGCGCCCGGCGACCCCGACGCCCTTCACGCCGTCGGTCTGGCGTACCACGCCCGCGGCGACGACCTTGCGGCGCGCAAGTACCTCGAGGCGTTCCTCGCGACCGGACCGGAGTTCGAGGTTGCCGTCGAGACTCGCAGCCTGCTCGCAACCCTCGAGGGCGGCGGCCGAAGCGAACCCTCCGAGGGGGACGACTAAACGACGATGCCCCGTTACTGGGCGCAGTTCTCGAACTGGAAGTCGGCTTCGGTGTCGCAGGTCGCGTTGGCCGTACCACCGTCCGGCGCCATGACGTTGAGGTCGGACCGCTGGGCGTCGACGCACGAAACGTGCCCCCAGATGGCGCCCGCCTTGATCGGCGTGTCCACGGGCACCTTCGCGTTGTTGTACATGAACGTGATGCTGCAGTCGTTCGTGGAGTAGCGGCCGTACATCCCGCTCTCGAACGTACCGGTGACGCCCATACCGCCCCCCGCCGCGGTGACCGGGGAGTTGGACGTGATCGTGATGCTTCCCTGGTTCGAGAGCGCGGCGTTCAGCTGCACGTCGAAGCCGTTGCCGTTCGGATGCACCGTGCACGCGACGGTGACTTTCCCGCCGGCCGAGTTGCCGCCGTCGCTGACCGTGGTGGGTTTGAGCCCGGTGGCCGCGCCGATGTTGACCCACGCCTGCTGGCTCCCGAACGGGCAGAGTGCGGCCGTGCTCGAGACGCCCTCGATGTACGACTGCACGAAGGCATCTGCGACCGGCGGGGGGCTCGTGCACGCGGACGAGATTGCGGCGGCGGCGAGGGCCGGCCATGCGGCATGACGAAGGATGCGGAAGATCATCGCTGCGGCCTCCCTGGGACGAGGGCCGGCAGCATACCTCGCGGCGGCGAGGCTGCACGAAATTGTCGAGGCGGGACCGCACCCGCTGGGATCCGCGGACGCTACACGAGTTGGGCGGCAGCGAACCCGCGTTCGAGGTCCGCGAGGAGGTCGCGGGCGTCCTCCAGGCCGATGGAAAGGCGGATGAGCGAGTCGCCGATTCCGAGCGCGCGTCGGGCGTCGGCCGGGAGGCTCGCGTGCGTCATGATGGCGGGGTGCTCGGCGAGGGATTCGACCCCTCCGAGGCTCTCGGCGCACGCGAAGACGCGTAGCGCCCGGAGGAAGGCTGTCGCGTGCGCGAGTGACCCGCGGAGCTCGAAGCTGATCATTCCGCCTGGGCCGCTCATTTGCCGCTCGGCGAGGGTGTGGCGCTCGTGGGACGGGAGCCCCGGGTACCGCACGCGGGCGACCTGGGAGTGAGAGGCGAGGTAGGCCGCGATGGTCCGCGCGCTCTCGACGTGGCGCTTCATGCGGACCGCGAGCGTCTTGAGTCCGCGCAGGACGAGGTAGCAGTCGAATGGGCTGGGCACGCCGCCGACTGCTTTCTGCAGGAAATGCAGGCGTTCGCCGAGTACTTCGTCGCTGGTCAGGATGGCGCCGCCCACGACGTCCGAGTGTCCATTCAAATACTTGGTGGTGGAGTGGACGACCGCCGTGGCGCCGAGCTCCAGAGGACGCTGGAGGATGGGGGTCGCGAAGGTGTTGTCGACCGCGAGCGGCACGCCGTGCGCCTGGGCGATCTCCGCGACCGCCGCGATGTCGAACAGCTTGAGCATCGGGTTGCTGGGGGTCTCCATCCAGATGAGACGGGTCACCGGACGGAGGGCCGCTCGCACCCGGGCGGGGTCGCTCATATCGAGAAACGTCGCGTCGAGGCCGAACTGCTTGAGGACCTTGTCGAAGATGCGGAAGGTCCCGCCGTACACGTCGTCGCTGACGAGCACGTGGTCTCCCGCCTTCAGGGTGAGGAGGAGCGCCGTCGTCGCGGCGCAGCCGCTGCCGAAGGCGATGCCGTGCTTGGCCCCCTCGAGGGCCGCCAGACACTGCTCGAGCGCGGTGCGGGTGGGATTGCCGGCGCGCGAGTAGTCGTATCCCTTGTGAACCCCGGGTCCATCCTGCGCGAACGTGGTCGCGAGCACGATGGGCGTCATCACGGCCCCCGAGAGCGGATCGGGCTCCTGTCCGGCGTGGATGCAGAGCGTGTCCAGGGCGGCGCTCGGGGGTAGGCTCATAGCCGGCCGTCCTAGCACGTGCGGGATGGGGTGCGACGTTCGTCGCGCGCTCCGCCGCTCGCCCGAGGTTCAGCGGCGGGCGCGGCGTTCCGCCGGTTCCGAGCGGTCGTCTTCCTCGGCGTCCTCTTCTTGCGAACCGGCGGGTTCGCTCGCCACCCGCGATCGGGGTCCTTCGTCCGAGTTTCGACCACGCTCCGGGGGAGCCGAAGACGTGCTGTCGACGCGCACTGGAGGCGTGTCGGCCTCGGCGGGCGGCTGTCCGCGAAGCCACTGGCGCGAGCGGTGGAGGCCCTCGACGGCGGTCTTCCCCGCGTCGCGCACGGTCTCGGCCGCGTCACGCATCGACCGTCCGAACACGATCGAGAGCGTGATCAGCACGAGCGGGACGACGACCTGCGTCGCGAACGATACGAGGACGATCGACACGAGGAAGAGGATCGCGAGCACGAACGAGAACGGCCACGGGGCGATGCTTCGCCCGCGCACGCGCCCACGCGCCTCGCGCTTGGCCTCGCGCTTGGCCCAGCGCGCGTCGCGGCGGGCCTGCCGGCGCGCGTACTTCCGCTCGTAGCGGCTGGTCCACAGCTGCATCTCTCGCTCGAAGCGGGCGCGCCACTCGGATTGCCACCGAGGGACCGGCCGTGCGGCCTGCCCGGGGACTTCTCGAGGGGCGCGGCCTCCGAGATGCGAGAGCAGCGGCGCGATGCTGGTCGCGCGCCGGTCCGGGTCCGGTTCGAGCATCCGCTCGAGGACGCCGATCATCGCCTCGCTGGCCCGGCCGCGGAGCGCGGTGCGCACGTCGAGCGCCAGGCCCTTGTGCGGCAAGTCCTCCGGTTCGCGCCCGGTGAGCATCGCGACGGCCGTGGCGCCGAGCGCGTACACGTCGGAGGCGGGGAGCGCACGCCCCTGGAACTGCTCCGGCGCCATGAACCCGAACGTGCCGACGACGGTGGATCCGCCCTCCGGTCGGAGCTTGTCGCGCACGGCGCCGAAGTCGACGAAGGCGAACGAACCGTCCGGGCGGCGAATGACGTTGCCCGGCTTGAGGTCGCGGTGGATGACGGGCGGAGACCGCCCGTGCAGGTACGCGAGGACGTCGGCCGCGTCGCGCAGGAGGCGCTCGACCTCGCGCTCGCTCATGGCGCCCTGGCGCTTGCGCAACGCGGCGAGGCTCTCGCCCTCGATTCTCTCCATGACGAGGTAGAGCGCGCCGTCCTCTTCGAACCGGTCGACGTAGCGCGGCAGCCGGGGGTGCGAGAGCGACTGCAGAACGCGGGCTTCGCGCTCGGCGAGCTCCACGTCTTTCCATGCCGTCGCGCCGCGCACGTCGAACCGCTTGATGGCCACCGGCCGTCCCTCGCGGGCGTCGACACCGTCGAACGTCCGGCCCTGCGCGCCCTCGCCGAGCGAGCCCAGCACGCGGAACCTACCCCCGCGCAGTGAAGACGCAGCCATCGCAGGAGGCATCGTACGAGGAGATCGCGGCGCAGTCTCGCGCGCAGCACAGGCGTCGTGCGGTCCGTCAGCGGCGCTGGACGCTCCACACGTAGCCGGTAGTCGGATCGCCCCACAGGAGATGGTTCCCGGCCACGTCGAGCGCGAGGCGCGTGCCCTCGTGGACGTTGCACGACAGGAGTTGCTGCACCCGTCCGGTGGCCTGGCTGGCGCTCCAGACCCTTCCGACCGACACGGATGGCTGCGGCGTGGGCGTGGGGGGCCGGCCCTTGGAGCTGGTCTTCGGGACCGTGACGAAATAGACGCTCGCGGTGCCGTCGCCGATCTGCTGCGGGTCGTCGATCACGAGGTCCGAGAGGATCGCGGACTCCGCGAGGAACGGGACGGCTGCGTCCGTCGCGGCGCCCGCATCAATGAGTTCGCTGCTCTTGAACAGGGCGGAGTCGTCGGCCCAGAAGGCGACCTCGTCGACGCCGGCAAGGAATCGAACCGGCTCCGGGTTGCCGGAGCTGACCTCGGTGGGTGAGCCGCCGACCAGCGGCACACGGAGGATCTGCCCGGTTGCTTGCACGGAGAGGTACGCGACGTGCGCCCCAACGGCCAGGTGATTGCCGGGCGACGCGACCGTGGGCCCGAGCACGGCAGAGAACGGCGGTCCGCCGCAGCCGTTCGCGCCAAACACGGTGAAGTCGGAGCAAATCTCCGAATTGTCGTCGGTCCAGTAGATGCCGTCGCCTCCCCCCGCGAGATCGACCGGAAGCCGGGGAACCATCCCGATGCTCTTCGGCCGGGAAGGCCCCGTCACGGACGGGTCCCCGGCCTGAGGGATGGGAACGCCGGCGAGCACGGGCGCTGACATGGGAGCCGTCACCACCACGTAAAGGAGGAGGTGATCGAATGCGAGGTCCCCCGGCGCGAGCGGCTGCTGTTTGATGAGCGCCACCGGCGTTGTCGCGCTGCCGTCGATCGGCGCGCTGTAGACGCTGTACGAGGTTCCGCTCGGCGCGATCCAGTATGCGTTGATGCCGTCGGTGCGGAGCGTGACCAGTCCGGCGGCGCCCGTGGCGACGAGCGTCGCCGGCGGCACGCAGCCGCAGGAGACGATGCCGGCGTCGCAGCTGGCGGAACCCGGGGACGGAGCGTCGCTGGCGATGTCCGAGGTCGGCGACGGCACGACGTCGTTCAATGAAAACACGTCGCACCCGGCGCCCGCCCGTGCGAGCGCTACCGCGATCGAGACGCAAACGCCCGCCCGCATCGGGGCTCATTGTGCCTGCCCAGGTCGCGTGCGACAATTCGTGCGCTGTTCGATGCGCGCCGGCAAAGAGCATGTCCCCTCGAGCGTGCCTCCGCCGACGTTCCCCGACACGGTCGGCGCCTACGAGCTCGTCCTCCCCATCGCCAGCGGCGGCATGGGCACCGTGTACCTCGCGCGCAAGCGCGGGCCGGGCGGCTTCGAACGAGAGGTCGCCCTCAAGCTGACGCACGCGTTCCTGCGCGACCAGCCCGAATGGACGGGGGAGCTCGTCGAGGAGGCAAAGCTCGCGTCGCGGATCCACCACCCGAACGTCGTGCAGGTCATCGACGTCGAGGACGACCCGTACGGCGTCTTCCTCGTGATGCAGTACGTGGAGGGGGAGTCGCTCGAGGGGCTGCTCCGTCGAGCGCGCGATCGCGGCGAGCGGATTCCGCCCGACATCGGTCTGCGCATCCTGCTCGACGCGCTCGCCGGGCTCCACGCCGCTCACGAGCTCCGCGACAACGAAGGCCAACCGCTCGGGCTCGTGCACCGGGACTTCACTCCGCAGAACATCCTGGTCGGGGTGGACGGGGTCGCGCGGCTCACGGACTTCGGGGTCGCCAAGGCGGCCTCGCGCGTCGGCGTCACGCGCGCGGGTACGGTGAAGGGGAAGGCGGCGTACATGGCTCCGGAGCAAGTTCGCTCGTTGCCGCTCGACCGGCGGACGGACGTGTGGGCTGCCGGCGTGGTCGCGTGGGAGCTGTTCGCGGGGCGCCGCATGCGGGCGCCGGTCGACGATCAGGCGGCGCTCCTCCTGCAAGTGGCGATCGACCCGCCTCCCCGACTGGGCAGCGCGTGCGACGACATCCCGGGCGCGGTCGACGAGGCTGTGGCGCAGGCGCTGGCGCTAGAGCGAACGCGGCGGTGTTCGAGTGCCCAGCGCTTCGCGGAGCTGCTGGATCGCGCATGGGCGGGCGTGACGGGGCCCGCGGATGCCGCGTCCGTCGCGCAGTACGTGCGGGCTGCGGCAGGAGAGGGTCTCGCGAGGCGTCGGGAGCTCGCGGCCGCGCGCGCGAGCGCCCGATCGTCGGCGACGACGTTGCAGAACGGGGCGGTCGCCCGGGAGGCCGTGGCGGCGCCGCCGGCGAAGT
>CALKVG010000502.1 GCA_937998045.1 uncultured Myxococcales bacterium | reverse complement strand
GAGATTTCTGCCTGTCTCGTGGGCTCGGAGATGTGTATAAGAGACAGCCGCCTCCGGCTCACGAACGCAGGGGGTGGCCGCGGACCGGGCAGCCGATGCAACCGCGAGCGGCTGCGCGAGCGACGGACGAGACGGGGTGGGGAGCGGCGCGCCTCCGCAGGCCGCCGCGGCGGCGATCGTCGCGACGACCGCTCTCACCGGTACGGAACCTCGTTGATGCGCGCGCTCGGGGCGGCGCCCATCGCCACCTCACGCCAGCCGAGCCCGTGATCGGCGCTCTCCGCGCTCCAGGGCAACGGAGCCTTTTTCGGCACGGAGCCGGGGGCCGGGAGCGGGAAGATGAGGGAACGGGCGGCGTGATGAGCGACGTTCCCGGTCGTCCGATGGTGCTCCTGGTGAATGTGCCCGTAGAAGACGGTCGCCGCCGGTCGGCGCTGCAGGATCTGGAGGACCGAATCGCCGTCCTTTGTCGCCCACTCCCATTCGGGGAAAAGGGGAAAGAGCGGGCGGTGGGTAAAGACGACCACGCGAGCGTCAGGGCGAAGTCGCGCGAGATCGGCCTCCAGCCACGAGATCTGCGCTTCCCCCACCGCGCCGCCCGGGAGGGAGACGTTGTCGAGGACCACGAAGTGGACGCCTTTGTGGTCGAACGCGTAGGTGGGATCGCCGAACGATTCGCGGTAGGCCTCTCCCCGATCGGGCGCGGCGTCGTGCTCGCCCGGCAAGAAGCGCACGTCTTTGACCTTCAACGCCGAGACGATTTCGCGGAATCGCTTCATTCTTTCGCGCCGCTGCGCGGGGTCGTCGGTCGTGTGCGTCAGGTCACCGGTGAAGACGATGAAGTCCGGGAGCCGATCCACCGAGTTGATCGTCGCCACCGCGTGTTCGAGCGTGACGCCGGCCTGGGGATTGGGCGCACCTTGGAATCCCCAGTGCGTATCGGAGAGCTGGAGGAAGAAAAAGTCCTCCGCAGATTCGGGTGCTGCAGGCGGAGCCCCCGGCGCCGCCGCAGGGGGCGAGCCCGGTGCGCCGCCGCAGGCCAGGCCCGAAGCGAACACGAGCCCGCCCAGGCCCATGAGCGCGATGAAGTCGCGGCGATCCCAGTCGTGGTTCATGCCCGTGCACAACGAAAGCGGCGTCCGGATGGTTCCATCGTGCAACGAACGGGTCGCGTCGTTCGTTCATGTCTTTGGGGGCACTCCCCTCCGGAGAACCTACACGTGCCACGCGCCGGTCCCCAGAGCTTGCCCCTACTCTTCGACGGCGCGTCTCCGCCCTCGCCCGAGCGTGGTTGTCGCATGATGGTTGGTGTCGATGCGGCCGTCTGCTATCCGGCGGGCGTGCGCGATGCGCCGTCGCCCTCGCTCCCGCGCGAGGCCCTCGATCACCTGGACGCGCTCTATCGCCTCGCCAGGCGCCTTGCCCGGAACGAGGACGACGCGGCCGATCTGGTTCAGGAGACCTACGCGAGGGCACAGGCGGCCGTCGCGCAGTTCGCTGCGGGCAGCAACCTCCGCGCCTGGCTCTTCCGCATCCTGCGCAACCTCTTCGTGGACGGGCGCCGGCGCATGCTCAAGAACCCGGTGCGCGATCGGCTGGAAGAAGAAGACGACACGGGTCCCGGTGCGTCGGGGGAGCCTCTCCGCGGCGACGAAGAGCTCGAGCGGCTGCGGAGGGTGGTCGCCGAGGACATCGAGGCGGCGTTGCAGACGCTCTCGGTCGATGCGCGCACGGTCGTCCTTCTCGACCTCGAGGGGCTCACCGAGGGCGAGCTCGCGGAGGTGCTCGGCTGCAGCGTGGGAACGGTCAAGTCGCGCCTCTCCCGGGCGCGTGCGAAGCTGCGCGAGCGGCTCCGCGACTACGCGAGGTAACGCCATGGAGTGCAGCGAAGTAAGCACGCATCTGCTGGACCGCCGCCGCGGGACACTACCCGCCGAGGTGCGCTCGGCCGTCGAAGCGCACCTCGCGCAGTGCGAGCGTTGCCGGGTCGAGGACGCGGCCGATCGCGAGCTGTCCATCGCGCTCGAGAGCCGTCTTGCGCGACCGCGCGCCCCCGAAGAGCTCCGCCGCGTCGTGCAAAGGCGATGGGGTGGAGAGTCCGCGCTACGCCGGCCACGGGCGGCGGTGGTCGCCCGCTGGGTGGGCGCAATGGCGCTCGGCGCGGCCCTCGCGATGGTGGCTATTTTCGGGTGGAGAGGCAGGCGCGCCGGCGACGTCCTCACCACCGAGGCTCTGAACGATCACCTGCGCCTGCTCTACAGCGATCATCCTCTCGAAGTCGCCAGCAGCGATCGGCATGTGGTCAAGCCCTGGTTCTCCGGGCGCATCGACTTCGCGCCCGATTTCGCGTTCAACGGGGACGACGACTTCCCGCTGCAAGGGGGGGCGATCGCATACTTCGTCGACCGCAAGGCGGCGGCGTTCCTCTTCAAGCGGCGCCTCCACTGGTTGACCGTGCTCGTCTTTCGCGCCGACGGTTTGCCGTGGCCGATGGCGGCTCCGGAGCGGCTCGACGGCGCGCGCGGGACGATGTTCGTGTCTCGTGGCTTCCACGTGCTGCTCTGGCGGAAGGGCGATTTGGGGTACGCGGTGGTCTCTGACGTCGACGAGCGCGACGTGCGCGCGCTGGCCGGCCGCATCGCGGGCGGGCAGTGAAGAGACGTCAGCGGCGCGCCAGCGCTGCGCCGACAGTGAGCCGGCGCGTCAAGCCGCGAACGAAGCGATCGAGCGCGTCGGCGCACTGAGCGAAGAAGAGCGACGGCTCGATGAGCTCGAGTTCCATGAGGCGCGGGTCGCCGTGAATGTCGCGTACCACGTCGACGCGTGCATAAAGGAGCGGACCGGGCGCGGCGGCGATCGCCCGCAGCGCGAGATCGGCTTCGTCCGGCGCGATCGGGACGGCCTGCGATACTCGCTCTCGGTCCCACATGAACCGGCGCGCCTTGCGTACGGCGTGCGTGAGCTCGCCGTCGATCCACACGACGGCACGCTCGCCGTATTCCTCGACGGACGCCATGTAGGGTTGAACGAGGGCGTCGCCGCGATCCACCAAGATGCGCAGGTGCGCGTCGTCTCGATCCATTCCACCCTCGGTCGCGCGAAGCGTTCCGCGTGAGCCCGCGCCGATGGCCGGCTTGACGACGACGTCCACCCACCGCCTCGTGCGGGCGATCTCCGCGAGTGGCGTCGTCTCACCCTTCTTCACCAGGCGCGTCGGCACGATGGGAATGCCCTTCTCCTCGAGCTCGAGCAGGTATCTCTTGTGCGCGTTCCAGCGGACCACCTCGGCTCCGTTGAACAGGCGAGTGCTCGCCGCTGTCCGCTCGATCCACGCGAGGAAATCGGCGGGTCGCTCCGGGTAGTTCCACGTGGCCCGCAGCAGAGTCGCCTGCGCATTGGCAAAGTCGCTGCGCGGGTCGTCCCACGCCAGAGTCTCTGCGGAGAACCCGGCCGCGCGCAGCGCGGAGAGGAGCGGAGCCTCGTCGGGATCGGGATCGGGCAGCACCTTGCAGGAGGCGAGGGCG
>CALKVG010000501.1 GCA_937998045.1 uncultured Myxococcales bacterium | reverse complement strand
GAAAAAATGCGCCCGCCCGAGGGCTCTCAGCCCGGTCGGTCCCGCGTCCACCGTTACGATGCGCGTCCACGTGTTCCGTGACGGTGTTCGGTGTTTCCTTCTCCCGACCTTCGCGAAGCCGAGCCGTCCGCCGCAAGGCGATACGGGGGCTCGGCGACGCGGGACGCTACGGGAGCTTCGCGTTCAAGAACGCCTTGAGCTTGACGAGCGTTCGCTGGTCGCGGGTAAAGCTCGGAACCTGGTAGTCCTTCGACCACGCGCGCACTTCGCCGAGGAATTGCTGGCGCGTGTCGGCGTCCTCGACGATATCCTCGACGGTTCGCCCGCGCGCCGCGCCCTTGCGGAGGGCCCGGACGTACGTCTCGAGGCGCGCGTAGTCGCTGCCGAGGAAGTCGCGCACGGCGTGGACGTCGTCGCTCAGTCGCTGAATCACGCCCTGCTTTGCCTCGGGCTGCGCCAGCCCGGCCAGGTCGCACGCCACGCGCAGGACGAACGCGTCGTCGAGGAACCCGAGGTCGTCGATGCCGTCGGGAATCAGGTCGAGCGACTTGAAGATGTAGTTGAGCCCGGCGATGAGCGACCGCGTCGACTCGTCGTCGGCCGCCGTGGCGCTGAGGACATCACCCACCTGGGCTGCGTCCTCCCCCAGGCTGCGAAGCCACTGCGGGAAGACCTCGAGGTAGCGCGGATCGATGGCAGCGTCGCTCATGGAGAACAGACGCTAGCAAGGTCCGGGGCGGGGGCTCAAGCCACGAGCGAAGCGAGTATGCGCGGCGCCACGTCCAGGAGCGAGCGCGCGCCGCGAACGAAGTCCTCCGCGCCGGCGCCGAGCGCCAGGAGCGGTACGGGGGCGCGGGTGTGAGAGCGGGTGGACAGATCTTCCAGGTTGCCGTGATCGCTCGTGATGACGACGAGCTGCCGCGCGGGGTCCACGGCGTCCATCAGGACGGCGAGGAAGCGCTCGAGGCGGGCGATTTCGTGCCGGGCCCAGACCATGTCCTGGGAGTGACCCGCCTTGTCGGTGAGGAACGTCTCGAAGAGCGCGAGGTCCACCTCGGCCGCAGCGGACGCGAGCGTGCGCGCGGCGGCGTCGAGCGAGACGCGATGCGCTTGCAGGCCGAACGCGCGGCAAACCTCGCCGGTGAAGTCGAACGTCACCGCGCGACCGGCACGCGCATCCGCGAACGTGCGGAGCTCGCCCCCGTCGGCGAGCGCCGCGAGCGCGGTCGCCGAGAGCCGCACGTCCCGCGAGAAGGGCTCCTCCCCTCGCGCCACGCGCGTCAGGCGCGCTGCGCGCTCGCCTTCGAACGCGTTGAGCAGCGCGACACGCCGGCCGCTCGTCCGCGCTCTCGCGAGGAAACTCGAGCGCGCGATGAGCTCGCGGACCGCGCGCGTGGGATACCCTTCGCGGTGACCGCCCGCGACCGCGATGGCGTCCGCACCCGTGAAGATGGCCGCCTGCCCTGTCGCGCTCTGGGGGAGCCCCGAATGCCCGAGGGTTGCGTCGATCGCACCGAAGGTGACGCGCGGGTCGCCGGGCTGTCCCCCGAGCGGCGCGAGCGCGCGAACGGGCGCGCCGTCGAAGGGGTTCTGCGCCCCCGGACGACCGAGCCCAATCCCATCGACGAACACGAGGAGCACGCGAGCCACGACGACGTCTAGGTGCCTGTGTCGAATAACACAGGCACACAGCCTCGGCTCGCGCTCGGCTAGCCCGAATGCGCGACCATCCACCCGAGGAAGAAGCCGGCGCCGAGCGCCGCCAGGACGATCACGACGACCGCCGCGACAGGAACGCCGCGGCGCGGCGCCGGCTCCCCGCGCGTGATGACGGGAAGATCCTTCGAGGGGAGCGTCTCGCCCAGCGCGAGCGCCTGCTGGGGGAAGACGACGACCTGCTGGCTCGCTTCGATCACCGACGGGCGTGTGGTCGCGCTGGCGAGCGTCGTGGCCGAAGCCCCGACCCCTGCAGGGGCGGCTTGCACCGGTACCGTCGGCGTCGCCGGCGGCACGACCGCCGATCGCGCGGGAGAGTTCCCCTGACCGGTCGCCGTGGTCGTGCCGGATCCCGCGCCGGCGGGCAGCTCGGGTAGACGGCCGAGCGGCAGCGCTGCCGCCGCGATGCGTCCCACGCTTCCGTCCGATCGCGCGACGACGCCGGGAGCCGCGGCCGCGAGCGCGCGGGCCATCTCGAGGGCCGTGGCGAACCGCTCGGCGCGATCCTTCTTCATGGCCCGCTTCACGAACGCGGACACGATCTCGAGCGCGGGATCGATTCGCTCGACCGGCTCCGGCTCCGTCGAGACGACCGCAGCGAGGCGCGCGTAAGCAGTCGGCGCGGGGAAGGCCAGTCGCCCGGTGAGCATCTCGTAGAACATCACGCCCGCGCTCCAGAGGTCGGCGCGCTGATCGACCTCGCGCGCGTCCTTCACCTGCTCGGGGCTCATGTACGCGGGCGTGCCGAGGAGCATGCCCGAGCGCGTACGGCTCCCCATGCCGCCCGCTTCGTCCATGACCTTCGCGATGCCGAAGTCGAGCACCTTCACGACGAAGGTGCCGTCGGCGCCGCGGGTGAGAAACACGTTCTCCGGCTTGAGGTCGCGGTGAACGATCCCGTGGGCGTGCGCAGCGGCGAGGCCGGCGAGGATGCCCTGCAGGATGGGGACGGCCTGGGCGACAGGAATGCGGCTTCCGTTCTGGGTGTAAGCGCCGAGCGGAACGCCGTCCAGGCGCTCCATCACCATGTACGGCGCACCGCCCTCGGCCGTGCCGCACTCGAACGTACGCACGATGTTGGGATGAATGAGGCGAAGGCAGGCCTGCGCCTCTTCGGTGAAGCGCGCGAGCACTTGCGGCTCGGAGACAAACTCGTGCCGGAGGATCTTTACGGCGATGCGAGAGCCGCCGTCGACCGGCTCGGCGGCGTACACCTCGCCCATGCCCCCCTCGCCGAGCTTCCCCAAGAGTCGCCACTTCCGCGAAAGGACGACCCCCGTGAGGCTAGGAGACCCGAACGGGGCGGCGGTGGCCATCGGCTCTGCCATGGTATCGCGCGAAGCTCGGCGGAGCCACGTAGCCTTCTCAGCCTCGCAGCTGCGCGCCGAACCGCTTCTCCACCTCGGCGACGACCTGCCCGTGGCGGGTATCGACCTCGGTGTCCGTCAGCGTGCGGTCGCCGGCCCGGTAAACGACGCGCAGCGCAAGACTGGCGTGCCCGGCGGGGACGTTGCCGCCGACGAAGCGGTCGAAGATGCGGACGTTTTCGGCAAGACCGCCCGCGACCTCGCGCACGGCACGCTCGACGTCGCCGGCCGGGACCTCGTCGCGAACGACGACGGAGAGGTCGCGCGTGCTCGCAGGGAACCGAGGTAGGAGGGCGAAGCGCGTCTCGCGGACGCCGACGGCGTCGAGCGCGACCAGGTCGATCTCGACGACGAGCAATCCCTCGTCGAGCTCGAATGCATCGACGATCTCGGGGTGCAGGGGTCCGAGCACGCCCACCGGCTTGCCCTCGACCTCGACGAAGGCAGCGCCACGCGGGTGCAGGTGCCGCAGGCGGGCGTCGTCCGCGGCTGCGCGCACCGTGCACTCGCGGCGGAGGATGCGAGCCACGAGACCTTCGGCCAGCCCCTTCGCGTCCCAGACGTCGGCGGGCTGGGGCTTGCTCAGCCAGGCGGGCCGGTCCCCGGCGAGCGCGGCAGCGAAGGCGAGGCGCTCGTCGGGCAAGGCCTGGGCGCCCGACGCCGCCTCGCGTGCGCCCGCGCCCGCGGCACGTGCGAAGAACAGCGTGCCGACGGAGAAG
>CALKVG010000500.1 GCA_937998045.1 uncultured Myxococcales bacterium | reverse complement strand
ATCGCGACCGTCTGCGCCACGCCCGAACCGGTCGTCCTCTTCGAGTCCGCCAACCGCACCGGCGCCACGCTGCGCGACCTCGCCGACGCCACCCCGGAGCGCCGCGCTTGCGTGGCCCGCGAGCTCACCAAAGTGCACGAAGAGTTCCTGCGCGGAACGTGCGCCTCGCTCGCCGCCGACGCGCGCGAGTGGATGGGCGAGATCGCGATCGTCCTCGGCGCGCACTCGCCGGAGGCTCGCGAGGCCGCCGTGGACCACGCAGCGCTCGACGCGCGCATCGACGAGGCCCTCGCGCGCGGAGAGCACGCGCGGACGATCGCGGAGCGACTGGCCGCGTGGAGTGGTCGACCGAAGCGAGAGGTGTACCAGCGCGTGATCGACCGCAAGGGGAGATAGACGCGCCCCTGCTTCCCCGAGCCGTACGGTTCGACCCGGAACCCGGCTTGCAGCAAGGTCCTCGCGACGCGAATGGCCGAAGTCCTCATCGTTGACGACGAGCGGGACATCGTCGAAGCCCTTGCCGAGCTTCTGGTCGGCGAAGGGCACCGCGTATGGATCGCATACGACGGGGTGGAGGGGCTCGACTGCCTTCGGGCCAAAGCGGTCGATCTCATCCTGCTCGACGTCGACATGCCGCGGCTGAGCGGGCCCGAGATGGCCTATCAGGTGTTTCTCATGGACGTCGGCCGCGAGAAGATTTTCGTCGTGCTTCTGTCGGCCACGCCGGACCTTGCTCACGTGGCGTCGGTGATCGGTACCCCGTACTTTCTCGCGAAGCCGTTCCCGGCGGAGGATCTGTTCCGGCTCATGGCACGAGCTCTCGTCGAAGGGAAACCACCGGCGCCCCACTGGGGTCCGTCGCTCGACGAAGGGCCGCGAGTGCCCGCCGGGCGCGGCTGACGTCCGCCGCGACGACCTTTCGCGCCGCGGCGGGAGGCGTGGCGCCGGCATTGCTTGTCCCCCCGTCGCTCTCCGCCGGACAGGAAATGGCAGCGATGGTCGCGAAGTTCAGGGAGGCCCGCCTTCTCTACGTCTTCGTCGGCGCGTTCGTCATGATTGCGCTCTCGTTCGCCGTCGAGGCGATGGTCACGCATTCCGCGTCGAGCGAAATCGAGCGGTCGACCGAGCACATGCTCGCGAACGCGATCCCCAGCGTCACGGCGGTCATGAAGGCCCGCACCTCGCTGCGACGGATCCTGATCGGCGCCGACGAGCTCGACGGGGGGGGGACGGACGCGTCGCAGATCGCGACCGACGTACGGCGCGCTCAGCGAGACCTCCACGAAAACGTCGTGGCCGAGGCGGCGACGCCGTGGTATCCGGGCGAGCTCGAGTTGTACGAGGCGGAGATCATCCCCAAGCTCGACACGCTCGATCGCGCCATCGGCGATCTCGAGAGAGCCGTCGCCGCAAGCCCCCGCAAGGCGCCGGACGCAGCGCGAATCCTTGTCCCGGCCGCCGCCGAGGTCAACGCGGCCGCACGCGACTTCGACCGGAGTCTCCAGGCCTGGGAGCAAGTGAATCACGCCGGTGGCTTCGCCGGCGCCCTGCAGATCGCTTCCGCGCGATCGCACTTGGCGCAGATCACCTTTACGATGCAGCTCGTCTCGTCCCTCGCGGCGCTCGCCGCTGCGGCGATCGCCGTCACCGCGGCGCAGCGCTTCGCGCGTGTCGCCTTCCGGAACTCGGAGCTCGAGGCGCGGCGCGCCAACGAGCTCGATGGGATCGCGCAGCGGGTCTCGCACGACCTGATGAGCCCTCTGGCCGCGGTATCGCTGTCCCTCGCGGGCATCCAGCGCTGCCACTCGGACGACGACAGGACGCGGCTTGTGCAGCGGGCGAGCCGTTCGCTGGAGCGCTCGCGCCAGCTGGTGAGGGCCATCTACCAGTTCGCCACGTCCGGCGGGCAACCGGTGCCGGGGGCGAGGGCGCCCCTGCGAACGGCCGTGATCGACGCGGTGGACGATCTGGTCGCCGCCGAAGCGGCGCAGGCACCGGAGTTCGACGTGCAGCCCTTCGAGGACGTCGAGGTCGCGTGCGATCGCGCCGCGCTGGGCGTCGTCCTCGCAAATCTCCTCTCGAACGCGGCCAAGTTCACGAGGGACTCGCCGGAGCGTCGCATCTCGGTCCGTGCGATCACCGGCGACCGGCGCGTGCGCCTCGAAATCGAGGACACGGGCCCCGGTGTTCCGGTCGGCTCCGAGCAGGCGATCTTCGAACCGTACACCCGGGGCCCCGGGACCACGCAGCCCGGGCTCGGGCTCGGCCTCGCGACGGTGAAGCGGCTGGTCGGCGCGTATGGCGGCGCCGTGGGCCTTCGTCGGGCGAAAGCAGGGGGGGCCATCTTCTGGTTCGACCTGCCGCGCGCAGGCGCTGCGCCGTGCGAAGAAGCGCCGGGCACGGTAGAGCCGGCGGTCGCGGCGGCGCGAAGCGAACGACCCGGCGAGGTGCGCCCGGTTCACTGACCGGCTGGCGGAGCGACCGAACTAACCCTGTCCTGCGCCGGGGTCGACTTTCCCTTGCCCTGCCGCGTCCGGCGGAAGCGGGGGCGCACCGTAAAGCACGACAGGGCCGGGGCCTTCGTCGGTCGCGTCGCCCCCCTCGCTCGCGGCCGCGGCGTCGCCCGCGGCGGTTGCGTCGCCCGCGGCGGTTGCGTCGCCCGCGGCGGTTGCGTCGCCCGCCTCGGCCCCCTGGCCCGCATCCCCCGCATCCTGGTTCGAAGCCGACTCCGACGCGGCATCGGTGGGGGGAAAGCTTGCGCCGTACAACGGCTGTACGGTGGCACCGCAATCGGTCCCCGCGATCGCGGCGCCCAGCACGCCGGCGGCCACCAACGCGGAGCGGGGCATTCGCCCGTCGAACGACCGCAGAGGCGGGTCTGCGGTGCACGCGACGTGGGCGCCGCAGAAGGGGCATCGACAATCGCCTTGCCTCACGTGCCGGTCACAAGCCGGACAGGGAGTGAATCGCACGGTCATGAGATGCCTCCTCCTGGTCTCCACCTATGGCCGCACGCGAGCCGGACCGTCATCGCGGGGGTCGGGCCAGGCCTCCTCCACGATCTCGAAGCGCCCGTGATCGAAGGGGATCCCCTCCGGCGCGCGGGTGCGAACCAGGCGTTCGCGCCGCCCCTCGCGGCGGAGCTCGAGGGCGCGGTGGTGGCAGAAGGGGTTATTGCCGGGGCGCCCGAAGAGCACGTGCGTCGTCCACGAGCACCCCGCGAGGCAGGCCTCGGCGTAATAGCAGGTCTTGCAGCGTCCCCAGAGATCGTCGACGGTGCGGGTGCGCGTGAAGCGAAGCGGCTCTGCGCGCTCCCAGATGTCGCGAAGCGCGTGCGTCCGGACGTTGCCCCCGACGTAGTCGGCCGTCGGAAGCGAGGGGCACGCCTTCACGTCGCCGTTCGCTTCGAGGCCCAGGGTCACCCTGCCCGCTCCGCACGAGCCGGTGTGGCGGTCGGGCATATAGCCTCGCAGCGCGCTCTCGTGCGGTCCGAAGTACCCGATGTTGTTGCCCGGCCAGATGCGCACCTTCGCGGCGTCGGCGCGCGGCTTGAGCGCGGCGAGCCGCGGCATCAGCTCGAGCATCTGATAGGGCTCGAGCAGCAGGTCGGTCTCGTCGGCGGCCCGTCCCATGGCGACCGTGAGCTGCACCTGCCAGCCATGAACGCGCGCGGCGGCGAGGACGTCGAACGTCGCCTCGAGCTCCGCCAGGTTCAGGCGGTTGATCTGGGTGTTGGCGGCGACGGCCACTCCCGCTGCGCGCAGGTTGTCCATCGCGTGCATGGCGGCGTCGAAGCTGCCGC